>NZ_JBPLZQ010000122.1:0-8446 GCF_054018175.1 Geoglobus sp. | reverse complement strand
GCCATCGTCGGCGGGCTGGAGGTGGCCACGCTCGTCTTCATGAACCTCGAGGAACATCCCGACGGCGACATAGAGATTAAGGGCGTGAAGTACAGGAAAATGGACAACTACATCGTGGACACTGGCTACGGGCTTGAAAGGTTCGTCTGGGCATCTCAAGGAACGCCCACGGTTTACGACGCCATCTTCGGTGAAGTCGTGGACGAGATAATAGCGCACAGCAACATCTCCTTCTCAAAGGAGGACGAGAGCGTCAGGGAGATCATCGCCGAGAGCTCCAAGCTAGCGGGAGTTATGGGTGAGCTAAGAGGGTAGAAGCTGCTCGAGCTCAGAAAGAGCATCGCCGACAGGTTCGGAATAACGGTGGAGGAGCTCGAAAGGATAGTCGTGCCGCTCGAGAAGGTTTACGCCCTGGCCGACCACACCAGGGCCATACTGTTCATGCTCGGTGATGCGCTCGTTCCATCCAACGCAGGCTCAGGTTACCTGGCAAGGCTGATGATCAGGAGAAGCCTCAGAATGGCTGAAGAGCTCGATTTGAGGCTCAAGCTGTTCGATCTCGTCAGCCTGCACAGGAAGATTCTGAAGGACTTCGAGTTTGACGTGCCGCTCGAGACCATCCAAGAGATCCTCGAACTCGAGGAGAGGAGGTACAGGGACACGCTGAGCAAGGGCCTCTCGCTGATAGAGAGGACGATCGAGAAGAAGAAAAAGATCGAGAAAGAAGATCTGATCGAATTCTACGACTCACACGGAATTCCACCTGAAACTGTTGTAGAGGTGGCCAGAGCCAGAAACGTAGAGGTGGAAATGCCGGAGGACTTTTACGCGGAGCTTGCAAGCCGGCACTCGAGGGCGGAGAGAAGGGAAAAGGAAAAGATTCTGAGAGAGAGCTATCCCCCAACCGAGAAGCTATACTACAACTCCAAGCTACTCGAGTTCACCGCAAGGGTAATCGGGTTCGAGAATGGTTACGTGATCCTCGACAGGACCGCTTTTTACCCGGAGAGCGGAGGTCAGGATAACGATACCGGTTATCTCGAGTTCAACGGCAGAAAGGTGGATGTTGTGGATGTAATCGAAGAGGACGGAGTTATCCTCCACAGGGTCAAGGGCGAGGTTCCTGTTGGAGCTGAGGTCAGGGGTGTTGTTGACAGGGAGAGAAGGTTCAGGCACATGAGGCACCACTCCGCAACTCACCTGCTGATTCACGTCCTGCAGAGGAGGCTCGGAAAGCACGTGTGGCAGGCAGGGGCAAGAAAAGAGTGGGACAAGGCGAGACTCGACGTGACACACTACAGAAAGCTCGACGAAGACGAGATCAGGGAAATAGAGCTGGAGGTGAACAGGGAAATAATGGCAGACAGGGAGATCACCTGGGAGTTCATGGACAGGATAGAGGCGGAACAGAGGTACGGGTTCAGGCTCTACCAGGGAGGAGTTCCGCCAGGCAGGGAGATAAGAGTCGTCAGGGTTGGAGATGACGTGCAGGCGTGTGGTGGAACGCACTGCGAGAAGACCGGAGAGATAGGAGTGTTCAAGATTCTCAAGGTCGAGTCCATACAGGATGGTGTGCTCAGGTTCGAGTTCGCTGCTGGAGAGGCTGCTCTCGAGCAGATAGCGAAGGAGGAGGCGCTCCTCAGAGAGGCAAGCGCTGTCCTCAGGGTCCAGCCGGAGATACTTCCAAAAACAGTTCAGAGGTTCTTCGACGAGTGGAAGGATCAGAAGAAGACGATCGAAAGGCTGCAGGAAGAGATCGCGGAAATGAGGGCGAAAGCCCTCGTCAAAGACGCGGAGGAATTTGAGGACGTCAGAATAGTTGTGGATGTCGTAAACGTCCCGCCAGACATGCTCGCCAAAATCGGAATACAGCTCGCCAGAATGGGTTACGTGGGTGTGCTGCTGTCAGATTACAACGGTGTGAAGATGGCAGCATTCAGCGGTGACGAGAGGGTGGACGCGAGAGACCTCATAAGAATCGCCGGAAGGCTCGCCAAGGGCGGGGGAGGTGGCAGGAGAGACCTCGCACAGGGCGCTGGACAGGTGATGCCCGGCAAAGACGATCTAATGTCCGAGATCTTCGCCCACCTGAGAGAAAGACTATGATCCGGATCTTTCCGGTTCTTGGAATTCCCGAGGTGAGGAAGGGGGACAGCATTGCCGAGATTCTCACCTCTCTTTTCAGCTTCGAGGACGGAGATGTGGTCGCGGTATGCTCGACGATCGTTTCCAAGGCGGAGGGCAGGTTAAGGAAACTGGACGAAATACATCCGGGTGAAAAGGCCCTTCAGCTGGCAGAGGCGCTCGGCAAGGATCCAAGAGTAATTCAGGCAGTTATTGATGAGAGCGATGAGATCCTGATCGAGCAGCCAATTCTCCTAACCAAGGCCAGGTTCGGAAACATCTGCATAAACGCGGGGATAGACACGTCCAACGTGAGGGACGGATACCTTCTGCTACCTCCGGTTGACCCGGATGAGTCGGCGCGGAGGATAAGGGAGGAGATAGCCGAGAAAACGGGGAGGGACGTTGGAGTCATCATCACCGACACAAACGGCAGGTGTTTCAGAAAGGGGGTGGTCGGGTTCGCCATAGGAGTCTCTGGAGTCAGGGCGATGAGGGACTGGAGGGGTGAGAGGGACATCTACGGGAGGGAGCTGGAGGTGACGGTGGAGTGCATTGCCGACGAGATCGCGGCGTTTGCCAATCTGATCATGGGGGAAGGGGGCGGAGGTTTGCCAGCGGTCGTGTTCAGGGGTCTGCCGGACGTGCTGGGCGAGGGCAGCATGGCAGAAATATACAGGAACGAGGATGAGGACGTGATCAGGAGGATCATAAGGGAATGGAGAAAAGGAAGTTTCTGATCGTCGGAAGCAACGTGAGGAATGTCGCTGAGTCTGCCAGAAAGGCGGGGTATGAGGTATACGTTCTCACCAAGCACTGCGACGCAGACCTCAGAATATACTCGAGGGAGGTCTTTCCCATTGAGGACGACAGCGTAGGGTGGGTCAGAAAAAAGGCCACCGAGCTCTCAGAACAGCTGAACGCGGAGATTGTGTGGGGGTCAGGTTACGAGGAGCTTCATGGAAAGCACGTGGAGATGGTCGTGAACAAGAAACGCTTTTACTCCGAGCTGGACAGACTTGGCGTGGAGTATCCAGAGATCCTGCGAGGCGGGGGGGAGGGAATCCTGAAACCAATAAAAGGAGGAGGTGGAGAGGACATCAGGATCTCAAACAGGGAAGAGCGCGGGTACATCCTGCAGAGGTACATCCCGGGCATTCCCTGTTCAGTTTCGGTCATATCAACCGGAAGGGAGGCGAGGGGGATAGCGGTCAACAGAATGCTCGTGGGCATGAGGGAGTTCAACGCCTCTGGATTCAGGTACTGCGGCAACATCACGCCGTTTCAGACCGAGATGGCGAACGAGATCGTGAAGATCGCCGAGGAGCTCGTGCTTCACTTCGAGCTAACCGGAAACGTGGGCGTCGATTTCATCCTCGCAGACAAGCCGTACGTTCTGGAGATAAACCCCAGGTTTCAGGGAAGCCTCGATTCCGTGGAGTGGGCTTGCGACTGCAACCTGTTCAGAATGCACGTCCTCGCCATTGAAGGAAAGCTGTCCGAGTGCAGGGTGAGGAGATACGCCGGAAGGGCGGTCGTCTTCTCTGACAGAGAGATCGTGACGAGGATGTGCCCTGCGGGCAACCCATTTTTCGCAGACGTGCCAGAAGCTGGAGCGGCTTACGGAAGAGGCGATCCCCTGGTGAGCGTTCTTTCCTCGGGGAAAAGCTACCGTGAGGTGCTGGAAAGGCTCATTGCAAGAAAGGAGATGTACATGGAGATGGTAGCGTGATCCTCTTTTCGTCGATGTTCTTCTACGAGTACCCTCTCGAGGAGATCGCAAGAGCCTGTGAGCTCGCAGGTTACGATGGAATGGAGTTCTGGATTGAAACACCTCACTACTGGATCGACACGGACTTCGAAAAAGTAGAGTCGGTGAGGGAGTGGATAGGCTCGGTGCACTGCGCAGTCCTCGACCTGAACCCGTGCAGCGTTAACGAGATGGTCGCGGAGGTCACGCTGAGAACCAACCTCCACACAGTAGAAGTCGCTTCAAAACTCGGAGTCATGGCGACAGTTCACGCAGGAAAGAGGAGTGCTGCGAGAGAACCGGTGAGAGAGGACATCGAAGCAAACGAGAGGTACTTCAGAGTTCTCAGAAGGTACGCGGAAATTAAGGGCGTTAGACTCCTGCTGGAAAACAGCGAGCCGAGAGTCAACCACCTCTGCAGGGACTTTGAAGATGTGATTGGATGTGCCGGAAGATTCGGGTTCGGAATAACGTTCGACGTCAACCACGCGCTGAAAAACGGAGATGCTGAGAAGTATATCGAGATCGTCGATATGATCGAAAACGTTCACGTGAGTGGGTATGACGAGAGCGGAAGACACATATCTGCGAGAAGGAGCGGCAGAGTCGAAAGGATCCTCAGAGAGCTGAGCGAGGCAGGATATGAGGGAACCCTCACTGTCGAGCTCGACGACCTCGGATACGGATACCTGGACTACGGCAGAAAGGTCGAGGAAATACGAAAAGAAAGGGAATTCCTCGAAAGAATATTCAGGCGTTAAGTTCTTTTCCTGAAGGCTCTGCACGCCTCATCTTGCGCAAAAACCCTCCTGAACGGGAGTCCCGTGCATCCCCCGGGAGCGCATATTCTGTCCGTCTCTGCAGCCACGCACAGCCCCGCGCTTCCATGGTCTGGAAGGAAGTAATGGCAGTCCGCGCACCTCATCATCTGAAGTACGCCAGGTCCTCGTCGCTCTTGAACTGAACTGTCTGCGCCTCCTGCATCTCCTTGATCTGGGCTATCAGCTTCTCCATCTCCTTCGCCCTCTCCTCCAGATCCTCAGTGCTGACCTCGAGTTTGAGGAGTTTCATCAGCACCTCCAGCACAACCTTCGCGCTCTTCGGATCGACCATGTAGCCAGAGGTCGTCCCCATCAGGCAGGCCGATGGAATTCCCTCAAGCATGGCAAGTCCAATGATCAGCCCCGCGGCTCCGATAATTCCACCTGCAGGCTCTCCGTTCTCGAACCTCACACCCGCTTTTTTCAGCTCGTCCAGAAGTGACGTGTCGTTAACCGCCCCAATGACGTAGGGCTCGTCTATTAGCTTTCCGACACCGTATCCTCCGAGAGTGTATATCCTGCTCACCCTGAAGTCCTTCGCTATCTTTATGTACGCGTTTGCGAGCTCGTAGTGCCCCTCGTTGCTTATGCTCTGATAATCTCCAACAAGTATGAGCAGATCCGGAGAGTTACCAGTGCTTCTGTACGCGTACACCTCGTTCTTGGGCAGCTTGATCATTCCCGACTCGTCCACCATAACCTGGGGAGGGAAGTGGTGCGAGTACAGCTCGACCACCTTCTCTACGTCGAGAACCTTGACGAGGTGATCGGCAACGAGCTTTCCCACATGACCTATTCCGGGAAGGCCCTCGATCATGACTGGGTTGTTCAGCCCGACATCATCGGGATTCCTGAGATACCTGATATCCACCCTATCAATCATTTCCACACCTCCTGATCCAGAAGCCCTTCTGCTTCCTCAGCATCCTCCTGTACCTGCCGTAGGGATCCTCTGGAGAGAACCTTGGCGGTATGGGCATGTATGTCTTCCCGCCGCACTCCGGGCAGGACTCGCGGAGGGTGTACCTTCCACAGTCACAGCACTTGCGAATTCTGGACTTCATCTCAGACTGCCTCTCTTACGAAGTTTGCCTCTCCTCCGAGCTTCCTCATGGTCCTTATCACTTCATCAACGACCTTCTTGAGGACGGTTTCGGCTGTCTTGTAGTCCTCACTCTCGATTACGATCCTGTACTTCGGCGCACCCACGTACTCAACGTCAATTTCCACATCGTCCTTCGCAAACCTGCTCACGGACGAAAGGGCCTTCTTTATCCTCTCGACACCATCCCCCGCGAAGGACTTCAGCTCAAAGTACCCCCTTACCTTCACCTTGGAGGGCTTTATGTGCTCCCTCGCCAGTTCTGCTATCTCCTTCGCGAGTTTCTCACCCGTCAGCTTTGCGATAACCTCGTACCCCTCGTATGCGACATCTTCGAAGGCAGCGTAAATGCTGTCGTACTTCTTCATCAGCTTCTTGCCAATTTTCTCAAGCTCATCTCTGCTGACTCCTGCCTTCTCACCGGCTATCTCGAGCCACTTGAACGCTCTCAGCTCGCTCTTCCACTCCTGGAGCTTCTCCCTCCTCTGCCTCTCGTTGACGTCCTTGATACTGAGATCGATGTGGCCCCTCTTCGGGTTGATGTCAAGGACCTTGCAGACGACCTTCTGACCCTTCTTAACGTGATCCCTGATGTCCTTGATCCATCCGGGCGCGACCTCACTGATGTGCACCATACCCTCTCTGTTCTCGTACTCGTCGAGGCTCACGAAGGCGCCAAAGTCCATCACCCTCGTTACCGTGCCGATTACAATTTCACCTCTCGAGGGGAATCCTGACCTCCTGATCATGAACCTGCCATCAGACTTTTTATCCGACATCGTTACAGCCTAATCCGGCAAGATATTTAAGGTTTGGTGATTTCCAGCTAACAAATACCGGCCTGCTGAACTTTTCCGACAATATTAAAATTACCGGAAAACAGAAACAATTCCGAAAAACAGATAAGAGAAAAGATTTCAAAACTGCTGGAGAGACGATAGACGAGATATTTCTCGACACAACCTACGTAATTCCCATCCTCTATATGGACATAAACGTCCCCGGATTTTCCAGAAAGAAATTCGCCGAGAATGTTGGAGGAAGTCAAGGGAATACACATAAGCGAGATTTTACTGCTCGAGGCAAAGGTAAAGGCACTCCAGTTATGGAATAAAGAAATTGCAGAGAAATTCAATGCAGGACTATCAATTATGAGATCTGACGAGAAGATCTTAATCCACGGATACAATCAAATGCATGACAGGAACCCAAACGAACTGTCTCACCTCCCTGAACTACATGAATATTATCGACTTAATCATTTCTGTTCAGGCAAAAGAAGCAGGGGTTTTGCTAACAGAGAACAGAATCATACACAAGCACGGCGGCGAGCTCGGAATAAAGGTCCTTAACTGGAAATCATTCTGTTCGCAGTTTGAATTGTGAGACGCGTTCCATTTTACTTTCCTGAAGCCATACCATATTCACAGAGCATCATCGGCAGAACAGTACAGTTACCATCCTGAACAGATTCAGAACCCAAATAAAATAGAAAAAATGGGGAAATTTTGGGTTTACTGCCTCCTCCTGAGGAGGTACGCTACTGCGAGCAGCCCTGCAACGGCGAACACTGCCTCAAAGCCGGGTCCTTCCTTCTTCTCCTCGGTGGTCTTAGTCGGTGCTGGTGTCGGAGTCTCCTCCTTTGTCTCTACAGGTGTCGGGGTTGGTGTTGGGGTCTTGGTCGGTGTGGGTGTTGGTGTTGCGGTTGGGGTTGGTGTTGGTGTTTCTTCTGGGGTGGGTGTTGGCGTGGCTGGAATTTCTTCGACGATTTTCACTGTGTATGGCCCAAGCAGAATGTCATCTGCAAATCCTGTCCCTTTCAGGGAATCTGATGCTGGATCTATATCATACTTCACGCCCAACTCAGACTTCTCTGAAGCAGTCATTGTTCCCATTGTGTCCCTAACAAAGACTTTGTACTCTCCTGTATCCAAGCCAAATGTCTGGAAGTATGCTTTAGCAGTACCATTTGCGTCAGTATACACCTGCTGTTTATATACGGTCATCGGCGCAACAAGGAACACCCATATACCATCATAGTTCGCTGCCCTATTAGTATCTATTGTCACGACAAGTTCGTCGCCTTTCTTCACGTATTCAGGAATGTTCGCAGATATTTCTGGGTTCTTAACTTCCACAGGTATATTTACGGAATCTATAGTATCTCCACTGTACTTTAGAACCACTGTAAGTGTATAGATTCCAGTAGCCAAGAGTTTGTATCCGGTAGAATACGTTGTGCTTATTGTATTGTTATCGTCATCATAGTACGTTCCAAGCACAAACTCAAATTTCCCGGTGTCAACCTCAGAGAAACTACTTGTGTCAAAGTCGACAGATATCCCGTTTCCACTCAATTTTGCTGAAAGGGTCACTTGGCCTTCCGTAGCAACAGCAACCTCAAAGACTAATTTCTTCTTCTCTCCTCTAGTCAGAGATACATCAACGGGATACTCTTTGAATCCAAATTCCTTCACAGTGAAATAGAAGATCTTTTGCGGATCTGAAACTGGGTCGATCCAGATGTTACCGCCTGAGATGTTCTGCGGAGCAAAGACATACAGCATGTATGTACCAGGATCAACACTTTCGTTGACTCTGAGCTCGATCTTGAACTCACCATCAATTACTGGTATTCTCATGTTGGAC
>NZ_JBPLZQ010000121.1:0-4629 GCF_054018175.1 Geoglobus sp. | reverse complement strand
GCACTTATCGTCAGGAGCTCTCCCAGGGTTACGGCCAGGGTCATCGAGAAAGGGAGGAACCTCAAGATAATCGGCAGAGCTGGAGTGGGCGTTGACAACATAGACGTCAGTGCGGCAACTCAGAAGGGGATCATAGTTGTGAACGCGCCGGGTGGAAACACGGTTTCGACAGCAGAACTCGCGATAGCTCTAATTCTCTCGGCCGCCAGGAAGATACCTCAGGCGGACAGGAGCGTCAAGGAGGGCAGGTGGGAGAGAAAGAAATTCGTCGGGATGGAGCTGCGTGGAAAGACTATAGGAGTAATAGGTCTCGGCAGGATCGGTTACGAGGTGGCGAAGAGGGCAAAGGCCTTTGACATGAACGTGATCGCCTACGATCCCTACATAAGCGAGAGCAAGGCCAAGGAGCTTGGAGTGAGGCTCGTCAGCTTTGAGGAGCTGATAGAGAACTCTGACATAATCACGGTTCACGTCCCCAAGACCAAGGAAACGGAGAACCTCATCGGCGAAAAGGAATTTGAGAGGATGAAGGACGGGGTTATAGTTGTGAACTGCGCGAGGGGAGGAATAATCAACGAGGATGCTCTGGTGAGGGCAATAAAGGCTGGAAAGGTTTATGCTGCTGCTGTGGATGTTTACTCCAACGAACCTCCTGACCCGGAGAGCGAATTGCTCAAGCTTGAGAATGTCGTCACCACCCCTCACATAGGTGCATCTACAAAGGAGGCCCAGACGAATGTCGGGCTGATAATTGCCGAGGACATAATCAACCTGTTCCACGGCTACCCGGTCAGAAACGCCGTCAACCTGCCCTCGCTCAGCCCGGAGGAGTTCGAGTACCTCATGCCCTACCTGAAGCTTGCCGAAAAGATGGGCAAGATTGCAGCCGCAAGGCTGAACGGAAACTTCGAGAAGGTCAAGGTGACGTACAGGGGCAAGCTTGCCAGCAAGGACACGTCCTATCTTTCAAGAGCACTCCTCAAGGGGCTTCTCGAGTACATACTGGGACCGAACATCAACCTCGTTTCGGCAATCCCGATAGCCAAGGAAAGGGGAATAGAGGTGGAGGAGAGCAAGATCGAAAGTGCAGACAGCTACGAGAGCCTGCTGGAGGTTAACGTGGAGGGCAGGGGCAGGTCGATCTACCTCGCGGGAACGAGCTTCGGCAGGGACGATTACCGGATAATAAAGATCGACAAGTACAAGACCGACTTCGTGCCGAAAGGCCACTACATCATCTCGCTCCACGAGGACAAGCCGGGCGTGATCGGCAGGGTTGGAACGCTGTTTGGAAAGAACAGCATTAACATTGCAGGGATGATCGTTGGCAGATACGGCGACAAGCCGGGAGGGATACAGCTCATGCTCCTGCTCGTGGATGATCCGCCGAGCGAGGATGTGCTGGAGGAGATGCAGAAGCTCGACGGGATAATCGACGCGGTTTACATCCACCTCTGATCTTTTTTGCACACTCCTCTCGAGTTTTTTGAGCGATCAAAAACGTTATATTTCAGGCTCAACAAGACTTGCTGATGTTCTACACCGAAGACAGGATCAACAACTGGGTAGAGAGGATAAGGGAGGACGAGCTCGACCTTGAAAGCGGAAAGGGGCTTGAGGTATTCGACAAGATGCTCGACGACTACATAATCGCCTGCCTGAACCTGCTGAGGAGCATAAGGGAGAGGGAGATCACCAAGAAGGATGCGCTGAGGTTCATAGAGGAAAGCAAGCCACTTCTCGACAGGAGCTACGATGTGGGGGATGAGGTGAAGGCTGAACTCCTCGAGATGACGAAGGAGAACATGAGGGTCGTGGCGAGAGGACTGGAGCTCGTGATCTCCGGAAAGGTCAGCAGGAAGTCCTTCGAAAAACTTCTCGAAGAGGCGATCAAGAAAGAGAAGAGCGGGGACCTCGAGGGTGCATTTGAAGATGTGGCGAGAATGGCGGCCAAGGCACTTGCCGGGGAGAAATTACCTGAGGATCTTGAAATCCCAGACGAGGACCTCTTCGTGATAGGGTGGCTTGACGCGATAGATGCAATCAGCACGATACACCAGCTGAACGAGATCGACAGGACGGAAGTCGAGGATGAGCTGGAGTGACCTCGGGAAGGTGAGGGGTTTCAAGAAGTTTGATTTTTCCCTCTACAAATTCCTGATAGATACCTTCGGAAAGCGCGGTGACAAGGCCTTTTTCTATGTGAAGGAGCGGAGGGTCAAGAGGTACCGGGACTTCTTCGTGGTTGTCGGCAGGGAGGAGTACGTGGTTGACGAGGACTTCTGCATGTGCAGGGACTTTCAGTTCAACCTGAAGGGCAGAGAGCCGTGTGCCCACATAATCGCGGTCGAGGTCGCGAGAAACCTCGGGATGTATGACGAGGTGGACGCGTACTACATAGACTTCACCAGCATATCGGCCAGGCGGGGATGGAGGTTCGGGGGCGGGTAACGTATTTATTCCACCTGCAAATTCCGGGGTATGGGTGTGCTGTCCAAGCACGAGATCAGGAAGCTGATAGACGAGGAAGGGCTGATTTCTGACTACGTGGATCTCGAAACGCAGCTTCAGCCCAATGGATTCGACTGCACGCTCCGAAGGGTTGCGAGGTTAAAGGGGCACGGAAGGATTGATTTCGACAACAGGGAAAGGGAAATTCCGGAAACCGATGACGTCGATTTCCAGGGCGACTGGGTTTTTCTCGAGAAGGGGTACTACAGGGCCTACCTGAACGAAGTCGTCAAGCTTCCGAGGGACATAATGGCTCTTGCGCGACCGAGGTCGAGCATGGTAAGGGCAGGGGCCAATGTTTTAACGGCAGTATGGGACGCGGGATATTTCGGAAGGAGCGAGGTTGGGCTTGTGGTTTACAATGAGAACGGAATCTGGCTGAGGAGGAACGCGAGAATAGTCCAGCTGGTCTTCTTCAGGCTTGAAAACGAGACCGAAGAGTATTCCGGGATATACCGGGGTGAGAACGTCTGATTACTCGAATCTAACTCTGTCCCTTATTATTTTCACAATGTCGCAGCTTTCCAGCCTCCTGACCACCGATGCAATGGGATTTCTGGGGTTGATTTTGTCGATATTTGCCACCGCATAGCTTTCGAGGAAGGGGTTTCTGGTGGATGCGCGGAAAACGGTTTCCGGGTCGATGAAGTAGCTGGCAAACCTCACCTCGTCGAGCATTGATGGCGTCGCTATCATCGCATTGTCCGTTCCGAGAAGCCACCTTTCACTGCCGGCCATGTACCTGTAGTTCTCGGCGTTCATAAGTCCAAAGAATGCGTTGGAACGGAAGCACGTGACCACAAAACCCCTCTCCATTGCCTCGTCAATCTGCCACCTCTCTGCCATGTTCATGTGCACGATGAAATCCGGTTCGAGGGTTAGTGCCAGCTCAACATCTGATGAATCCCTCTCACCCGCGTGTATTGCGAATATCTTCCCGTGCCTCTTTGCGAGATACCTGCAGTACTCCATCAGGCGAAAGTCGTGATCTCTTACGCTGCTGAAGTTGAAACCCATGGACATCTCGACAAGTTTATCCGCTTCCTCCTCACTACGTGGCCTTGAGAGTGCGATGAGAACTCTTTCCGGGTCTGCTTCCATGTAGAGCCTGTACCCGTCGAGACCCCCCTCTCTGAACTCGAGCGACGTTGAGGACGTCCTGGCTATTGTTCTCACTGACCTCCTCATCCAGTCAACAAGCACATTCCTGTCCGTTTTCTCGAGCACCCTGAACTTGTACCCTCCGGGCCCGACAAGCTCTTCCAGCCCGATTCTGGGAGCTTCGACGGCCGAATCTCCAATGTGAGTGTGAGCGTTGAAGTATGCGGGAAAGAGAGCGAATTCAGGAACTGTCTCAGCGACCTCGAACCTCCACTCTTCGTCGAACAGCAGAATGCCAGTCTCTCCGCTCACGACATCGAGAACCGGAAACTCGCGCATGGATAAAGTTAAATACACGTGGTATAATACCATTCCCCATGGCAAGGAAGGAAAAGGCCCCACCCCTGATGTCCTCTGCAGGAATAATGAGATACTTCGAAGAGGAGAAGACGCAGATCAAGATAAGCCCCAAGGCAGTTCTTGTATTCGGACTCGTCATTGGATTCCTCACGATAATTCTGAACGCGTACTATGGACTCTGGCCGAGTTAGTGTCGAGGTCGTTTTTGCGGGCAGGTCGAACGTCGGCAAATCGACACTCTTTTCCCAGCTTTTTGGCGTGAAGGTTCGGAGGGGCAGGAGGCCGGGAACAACCATCGCGCCGAACTTTTACAGGTACCGGGACTTCCTTGCAACGGACCTCCCCGGTTTCGGGTACGTGAAAGGGGTCAGCAGGGGTTTTAACGAGAGGGTCAAGGACTTCATCGTCGAATACATCGAAAGCAACGCGGAAAGGATTGTGGCAGGAGTCATAGTCGTTGACTCGAAGGCCTTCAGAGAGGTGGTCGAGAGGTGGGACAGGAGGGGGTACATTCCCGTTGACGTGGAGATGGCGGACTTCTTCAGGGATGTAGGTATAGAGGTTGTCGTGTGTGCAAACAAGTTCGACAAGGTTGACAGCAGGGACGAGACCTTGGACTACATTTCCCGTGCCATGAAGGTTGGAAGGGAACTCGTC
>NZ_JBPLZQ010000120.1:0-11328 GCF_054018175.1 Geoglobus sp. | reverse complement strand
TGGAGCTGCGCATAATTTAAAGCCCAGACCTCCTTTGCACGTCCGGTTCGAAATTGGGTAAATTAAATATATTTGTCAGTTTACGTTAAGACATGGCAAGGCACAAGGTTCTGGTAGTGGGTCTTCTGCTTCTGGCACTGGTGTTCTTCGGGTGCGCCGGAGAGAAGCAGGAGTCCAAAGAGACGCCTAAAGCAGAGGTTAAGACAATTACCATAGGCGTCACCGACAAGATAACAGACCTCGATCCCGCAAATGCCTACGACTTCTACACCTGGGAAGTGATGAACAACATCATGGGCGGACTGATGAGGTACAAGCCGGGAACGACCGAGCTCGAACCATTCTTAGCTGAGAGCTACGAGGTACAGGATGGTGGCAAGGTGTACATCTTCCACCTGAGGAAGGACCTGAAGTTCGCTGACGGCACGCCATGCACGGCAGAGGATGTTGTGAGGAGCATAAAGAGAGTAATGGAGCTCCAAGGAGATCCGTCGTGGCTCGTTACTGACTTTGTTGAAAATGTGGAGGCCGTGGACCAGTACACCGTCAAGTTCACGCTGAAGAAACCCGTGTCGTACTTCCTCGCTCTCACCGCAACACCGCCGTACTTCCCCGTGCATCCTGACTACAAGCCAGACGCCATTGACCCCGACCAGATGGCAGGAGGAGTTGGGCCATACAAGATCGTGGAGTGGGTCAGGGACCAGGAGCTGATCCTCGAGACCAACGAGAACTTCTTCGGTGAGAAACCCAAGGTTGACAGGATCGTCGTGAAGTTCTACAAGGATGCTACAACCCTCAGACTCGCGCTCGAGAGGGGAGAGGTCGACATCGCATGGAGAACCCTCTCACCAGTTGACATATAGTCCCTGAAGGGCAAAGAAGGACTTCAGGTCATCGAAGCACCGGGCGGCTTCATCAGGTACCTCGTCCTGAACGGCAACGAAAACACAGACTTCCCGACGAAGGACAAGCTCGTCAGGCAGGCCATAGCTGCGGCGATAGACAGGCAGGATATCATCAACAAGGTCTACATGGGCACGATGGAACCGCTCTACTCGCTCGTTCCAAACGGAATGTGGAGCCACATTGATGCGTTCAAGGACAAGTATGGAGACGGCAACATCGAGCTTGCAAGGCAGCTTCTCAGCCAGGCAGGTTACAGCGAGGACAACAAGCTCAAGCTCGAACTCTGGTGGACTCCCACGCACTACGGTGACACGGAGAAGGACCTCGCACAGGTTCTGAAGGCTCAGCTCGAGAAGACCGGAATGATCGAGGTCGAGCTAAAGAGCGCGGAGTGGTCGACGTACGTTGACTACGCGAGAAAGTCGGCCATGATGGCTTCGCTCTTCGGCTGGTATCCGGACTACCTCGATCCCGACGACTACACCGCGCCGTTCCTGAAGAGCACCGCCAACAACTGGCTCGGATATCCGTACGCTGACGAGGAAATGGACAAGCTGATAGAAAATGCGTCAAAGTCTACCTCAATGCAGGAGAGAGAGGAGCTCTACAAGCAGATCCAGCAGAAGCTTGCTGAAGATGCACCCATAATCCCGCTGGTCCAGGGCAAGCTCACCGTTGTTGCAAAGGACAACGTTAAGGGCATAACGCTCGACCCGACGATGATCTTCAGGTACTACCTGCTGGATATATCCTAAATTTTTTATTATTTTTTGTTAACAAATATCTTTTTATTCTGACTTTTTGAATCAGGTCCATGTCCTCCCTCAAGGCGTACATCATAACGAGGACGCTGATGGTCATTCCGACCGTCCTGATTCTCCTGACCCTCGTTTTCTTCATCATGAGGATTCTACCCGGGGACCCGATATCCGCGATGGTTGGCCAGAAGGTGCCGGAAGAGGTTCTCGAAAGAATGAGGGAAGAGGCCGGACTGAACAAGCCCCTTGCGGTGCAGTACATTGACTACCTCAGGGGGGTTTTCACCGGCGACCTCGGAAACTCCATGATCTGGGGGAGAAGGCCCGTTGTTGAGGAGATAATGGACCGCTTTCCGGCGACGCTCGAGCTCACGATATTCGGGTTCACAATAAGCGTGCTTCTCGGAGTTCTTACCGGTTCCATAGCCGCATTCAGGAAGGGGCAGCAAGGTGGATGCGGGAATGAGGATATACAGCGTCGTCGCCTACACGCTATTCATTCCATGGTTTGGAATGCTCCTGCAGATGCTGTTCGGAGTTTACATGAAGGTCCTGCCAATAGGCGGGAGGATAACCCCCGGACTCGCGCCTGAACACATCACCGGCCTTTACGTCCTCGACTCAATACTCACCCTGAACCTCGAGTCACTCAAGGCCTCTCTCCTCCACCTGCTCCTGCCTTCGCTAACGCTCGGCATCGTTCTTTCGGGAGCTTACACGAGGATACTCAGGAACAACCTGATTGACGTCCTGAGTCAGGACTTCATAACCGCCTACAGGGCGAGGGGCGTGAGGGAGAGAAAGGTGATAAAGCACGCGATGAAAAACGCGTTCATACCCGTCGTCACCCTGATGGGTCTGCAGTTCGCCATACTTCTTGCGGGCGCGGTGCTCACCGAATCGACATTCTCCTGGCCGGGAATGGGAACGTTCCTGCTCGAGAGGATAGAGTACAGAGATTACAACTCCGTTCAGGGAGCGATAGTCTTCTACGCTGTCTTCGTCGCCCTGATAAGCCTGGTGGTGGACGTGATTTACGCGCTGCTCGATCCGAGGATAAGGTACTGAGGTGGTTTGATGGAGGTTAGGAACCTTGCCGCTGCAATCTTCTCAATCATTCCGAAGTACGAGGGCAGATACATGGTGATCACGGGAATGGCCATAGTTCTGACCATAGTCTTCATGGCCATCTTCGCCCCGGTAATCGCTCCCTACGACCCCGTTGAAATGAGTGATGACGTGCTGCAGCCCCCGAGCCTCAAGCACCCCATGGGCACGGACAACCTTGGAAGGGACGTGCTCTCGAGGATAATCTTCGGCTCGAGAATAGTTCTGATGGTCGTCTTCACAGCGGGACTGTTCTCCATGCTGATTGGCGTCCCCCTCGGACTCATTTCCGGTTATTACGGTGGAAAGCTTGACAGGGCATTATCCATGATAATGGATTCGATGTACGCCTTCCCCAGCCTGATCCTCGCGATTGCAATAGCCGCGGTTCTCGGACCGAGTGTCATAAACGCGGTGATAGCGATCTCCGTCGTTTACGTTCCCACATACTTCAGGATGATCAGGGGCCAGGTTTTGAGCCTGAAATCGAGGCTGTTCGTCGAGGCAGCAAAGACCATTGGCGCGAGCGACGCGAGGATTCTCGCAAGATACATACTGCCCAACGTCGTTCCAACGCTCGTGGTTGTTTTCTCCCTCAACATAGCCGATGCGATCCTTACCGAAGCGGGTTTGAGCTTCCTTGGCTTTATCGTCAGCGCTCCAACCCCGGACTGGGGGTTCGAGCTCGGTTCGGGAAGACCTTACCTTCCCGCAGGCTACTGGTGGATGATCACATTCCCCGGTCTGATGGTCATGCTGCTCTCCCTTGGCTTCGCGCTGATAGGTGAGGGCCTGAGCGAGGTTTATGCTCCGAGGAGGGAGAGATGATGCTCATCGATATCAGGAACCTTGAAACCCATTTCGTATCGAGGAAGGGTGTGGTGAAGGCAGTAGACAGGGTGAGCCTGTCCTTCGACTCCGGAGAGTTCGTATCGGTTGTGGGTGAGTCCGGGTGCGGCAAGTCAACCCTCGCCTACTCAATAATGAGGCTCATCTCCCCTCCGGGGAAGGTTGCCGATGGAGAGGTGTGGTTCGATGGCAGGGACCTTCTCAGGCTAAGCGAGGACGAGATGAGAGACCTCAGGGGCAGGGAGATTGGCATGGTCTTTCAGGACCCGATGACGAGCCTCGACCCTCTCGAAAAGATCGGCGACCAGATGGTCGAAACCATTCTGGAGCACATGGATATTGAGAAGAGGGAAGCGAGGGAGCTCGCCGGAGACATGCTCGAGAAGGTCGGACTTCCGAGGAACAGGCTGAACTACTACCCCCACCAGCTCTCCGGAGGGCAGAGGCAGAGGGTGATGATAGCCATGGCCGTTATGCTCAACCCCAAGCTCCTGATAGCCGATGAACCCACAACGGCTCTGGACGTGATAGTTCAGGAGAAGATAATGGACCTGCTGGACGAGCTTAGGGCCGAGGGAAAGGCGATTATGCTCATAACCCACGACTTTGCCCTCGCATCTGAGAGGAGTGACAGGATAGCGGTGATGTATGCAGGCTGGCTTGTGGAGTATGGAAAGGCGGATGAGCTCGTCAGCGAACCCCTCCACCCCTACTCTCAGGGCCTGATTCAATCCGTCCCGGACCTATGGATCGACAGGGAGATAAAGCCTCTCCCTGGCTCACCACCAGACCTCTCGAACCCACCGGAGGGCTGCAGGTTCAGGCCGAGGTGCAGCCGGGCGAGCGAGATATGCAGGAAAGAACCGCCGAGCGTGGAGGTTGACGGCAGGATCGTGAAGTGCTGGCTATACGAGGTGGGAGAATGATCAGGGTGGAGGGACTGAAGAAGTACTACCCCGTCCAGAAGTCTGCTATTGAGGCACTGATCTCGAGGAAGAGGGAGTACGTGAGAGCTGTTGACGGCGTAACGTTCAGCGTTGGAAAGGGTGAGGTACTCTCACTGGTCGGTGAGTCCGGGTGCGGGAAGACGACCACGGGCAGGATGATGGTGGGCCTCGAGGAGCCGAGTGAGGGCAGGATACTCTACCAGGGCAGGGACATCACGAAGCTGAGAGGGGAGGAGTTCAGGGAAATGAGGAGAAAGATTCAGATGATATTTCAGGACCCATACGCCTCACTGAATCCGAGGATGAAGATCGGAGACCACCTAACAGACCCCCTCCTTATTCACGGAATTGCAGACAGGGAGGAGGCAAGAGAGATTGCGATGAAAATGCTCGACAGGGTCGGCCTGCCGGGGGAGGAGTTTTACGGGAGGATGCCTCACCAGCTCTCCGGAGGGCAGAGGCAGAGGGTGGTCATTGCGAGGGCGATGATCCTGAGGCCGGAGTTTGTTGTTGCAGACGAGGCAGTCTCGATGATAGACGTCAGCCTTCGAGCATCCATCCTGCAGCTCCTGATGGAGTTCAAGAAAGAGTACGACCTGAGCATGCTGTTCATAACCCACGACATCTCCGTTGGCAAGATCGTGAGCGACAGGATAGCGGTGATGTACCTCGGCAGGATAGTGGAGATTGGAGACATAGACGAGGTTATCCACAACCCCAGACACCCCTACACGGCCGCTCTGCTCTCCTCGGTTCCCAGCTTCGTAAAGCGCAGGGAGAGGGTGGAGATAAGGGGCGACATCGCAAATCCGATAGACATACCGAAGGGGTGCAGGTTCCACCCGCGCTGCCCGTTTGCGAGGGACAAGTGCAGGAGGGAGGAGCCAGAAATAAGCGATGAAAGGCACGGATTCGCCTGCCACTACCCGCTTGACATAGCTTTTTAACCACTCTGGCAGACATCACTATGTGAAGCTCGTGGTCTTCGATTTGGACGGCACCCTGGTGGAGTTCAACATACCCGTTGACCGGATAAAGTCGCTGCTCGGGATAAAGGGCTCCATCCTCGAAGAGATTATGGGGAGCGACAGAGGCTATGAGATGCTGGAGGTTCTGGAGAGGTACGAGGTGGAGAGCGCGAGAAGGTCAAAGCTTTACCCCGGAGTGAGGGAGTTCCTGGAGCTTCTTGAAAAACACGGCGTGGTTACCGCTCTTTACACGAGAAATTCCCGGAAGAGCGTGAGGATAAATCTGGAGAGGCATCAACTGTCCTTCGACTACATATTCACGAGGGAGGATGATGTGAAGCCCTCCCCTCTCCCCATCCTGAACCTGATGGAGGAGGTAAACGCGGAGGGGAGTGAGGTGGCGATGGTTGGCGATTACGTCTTCGACTACCAGACTGCGAGGAATGCCGGAGTGCAGTTCTGGATGCACCTGAACAGCAGGAACAGGGAGTTTCTGGACAAATTCTCGATCAGGCCCGATCTCTCCTTCTCGAGTTTCTACGAGCTATCCAGCATTGTGAGGAGGATGCTGAATGGACCTCGATAGGATTCTGGACGTCATGGAGGTGGAAGCTAAAAGGAGAAACGCTCCGATCTACTCCCTAAAGGAGAGGACGACCGATCCATTCAGAGTGCTCGTCGCTGCCATTCTGTCAACGAGGACGAGAGACGAGCAGACCGCCAAAGTAGTGAAGAGGCTCTTCGAGAGAGTTAAGAGCGTGGAGGACCTCAGGAGGATTTCTGAAGATGAGCTCGCGGAGCTGATAAGAGGCGTGGGATTCTACAGGAACAAGGCGAAAATGCTGAAGGCCCTCGCTGAAGAGCTCAACGGCGAGAACATCCCATCCACGATGGAGGGGCTCCTCAAGCTGCCCGGTGTTGGAAGGAAGGTCGCCAACATCGTCCTTTCCGAGGCTTTTGGCGTGAAAACGATTGCTGTTGATACGCACGTCCACAGGATATCCAACAGACTCGGGCTGGTGAGCACAAGAACTCCGGAAGAAACCGAGAGAGAGCTGAAAAAGGTGGTTCCGGAGAGACTCTGGAGGAGAATAAACAGGGCGTTCGTCGGTTACGGCCAGACTGTGTGCAGACCAGCAAGCCCGAGATGCTCGGAGTGCAGAGTTGCGCAATTCTGCAACTATTTTAAAAATTCCGTGCAGACTCGAAAAGTTTAATTTTACAGCAGCACAAATCCCGATCATGGATGCGAGAGAGCTTATACGCGAGCTGAGTCAGCAGGGAAGAATAGAGATTCTGAGGAACCTTAGAGATTCCTCAAAGTCTGCCGCCGAACTTTCAAAGATGGATGGTCTGTCACCCTCCACAGCCTCGAGAGCGCTGTCCAGACTTTCCGAGTTTGGGGTCGTGGAGAGGGACAACGGAACCTGCAGGCTTACCGGTTTTGGAGTCGCGATCGAAAAGCTGCTTTCCGTGGTGGAGCACCTGTACGATTTCAGGGAGGACATAATGGCAATTCCCGAGTTCATTTCGATTCTGCCTCCCGGCTTTGTGGCGGGATTTCACAACCTCAGGAAGGCAAGGGTTGTGAGTCTTGACGAGGCGTTTGAGATTGGAGTGGAGAAAATTGCCAACTCGAAGAGCTACGGGCTTTACGTTGATAAGGTGATAAGCTACGACATTTACAAGCTGATGGCAGAGAAAAATCTGGAGGGCGTGGAGGAGAGAGTCATCTCCAATCACGCCACGGTTTTCGACAGGGCCTCCACTTTCAGGAAGGTTCTCACTGACATGAATCTCTCCGCCGAGGAGTACGACGTTATTGCAAGCAGGGTTCAGGTCAGGGTGTTCGACACGCCGATTCAGATGGCGATAATTGACGGGGAGTTTGCATTTCTGCAGCTTAACGACAACCTCGACAGGTTCTACGTCTCTGAGGACAGGAACTTCATAAGGTGGTGCGAATTCCTGTTCTGGTACCTGTGGGAAATAAGTGAGGACGCAAGGTTTCCGGAAATAGTGAGGGAGGTCAAAGCTGAGAAAGGATTTTCCTGAAGTTCTCCTCCACCCTGTTCTCCACCTCTCTGTAAAGGCTGTTGCCCTTCGCATCTATCCCAACGATGCACGGCCCGAAGTTCTCGACCTCGAAGACCCAGGCCGCTTCCGGCATCCCCAGATCCTCCCAGTAAACTCCGGTAACTCTCTTTATTGCCTGCGCTGCGAGAGCTCCTGCCCCCCCGGTGTAGGCGAGGTACACTCCCTTGCCCTTCAGTGCATCAACCACCTCCCGATTCATCCCTCCCTTTCCGACTATGACCATGCTCTCAACCCTCTCGAGCAGCCTGGGTGTGAGCGGGTTCATTCTCGCCGAGGTTGTTGGACCCGCTGAAATTGCCCTGTACCCCCCGCTCTCCTCGACTATTATCGGCCCGCAATGATAGAGGACGACCTCCTCGATTCTGAAGGGGAGCTCTTTCCCCTCGTCGAGGTACTCCAGCATCCTCAAATGCGCCTCGTCCCTCGCCGTGATCATCGTACCCGTGATGAACACCACGTCGCCAGCATTCAGCTTCAGTATCTCCTCCTTTCCTATCGGGGTTTCGAGCCTGTACTCTGCCATATCGATCACCTCAACACTGCTGAAGCTCTCCTGTTTGCCCAGCACTGTATGTTCACGGCAACAGGCAGAGAGGCGGTGTGGCAGTGCCCGGTTTCCACGAGAACTGCCAGAGCTGTCGTCCTGCCACCAAGCCCCCCCGGCCCGATGCCGAGGCTGTTTATCTTCTCAAGCAGGCTCAGCTCGAACTCGCTCATCTCCGTCATGTTCCTGAGCAGGGCCTTTTTGGCAAGCTTTGCAGCGCCGTCAAATGTGGAGCCTATGCCAACCCCAACGACTATCGGCGGACATGGCTTTCCACCAGCGTTTTTCACGACCTCAATGATGAACCTCTCCACGTCCCTCACCTGACTCGGAAGAAGCATTCTCAAGGCAGAGACGTTCTCACTCCCAGCTCCTTTCGGCAAAACCGTTAGCCTCAGCTCATCACCCTCGACGATCTCCGTGGTTACTACCGGCACGTGCATGCCAACATTCGTCCCGGGGTTCTCTCTCGTCAGTGGATGAACAGCGTTTGGTCTGAGTGGCACCACCCTGGTTGCCCTCCTGACCCCCTCAACTATCGCGTCTTTGAGGTTGAAGTCAAGGCACAGCTCCCTGCCGACCTCTGCGAAGATTATCGGCAGGCCTGTGTCCTGGCACATCGGCACCCTGAGACTTTTTGCCGCCTCTATGTTCTGAAGTATCGCCTTCAGAGTGTTCCTTGCGATCTCGTTGTCCTCCCTCTCGTAGGCCCTCTTCAGAGCCTCCACCACGTCATCCGGCAGCTCGGTTTCAGCCTTTCTGAAGAGCTCGACGACAGTTGAGGCTACATCCTCAAAAGACACCATGTTCAATCCCCTTCACTGACTCTCCGCGAAAAAAGATAAAGGCTTCGAAATCATATTCCGAGGACATCGTTCATTGAGTACAGCCCGGGCCTGCCGATCTTGGCCACCCACTTCGCTGCCCTGATCGCTCCCCTCGAGAAGGCTTCCCTGTTCCAGGCCCTGTGTGTAAGCTCGATCCTCTCTCCAAAGCCTATGAAGAACGCGGTGTGCTCTCCAACAACGTCTCCCCCCCTGACTGCGAAGATTCCGATTTCATCATCGCCCCTCAGGCTTTCACCCTCCCTGCCGAAAACGAACCTCAGGTCCTTTCCAGATGCCTCCTTCATGACCTCCCCCGACTTTAAAGCCGTGCCGCTCGGCGCGTCTCTCTTGAAGCGGTGGTGGATCTCGACCATCTCCATGTCGTAGTCCGACAGCTTCTCAGCCAGCATCTCCAGGGCTTTCCAGAATACGTTCACGCCAACGCTGAAGTTGGGTGAGAGCACCACTGGAATTCTGCTGGCAAACTCCTCAATCCTCCTCCTCTGCTCATCTGAAAGTCCCGTCGTGCCAACTACAGCTCTGACGCCCTTCTCGGAGCACACCTCGAGGAGTCTCATTGTCGCTGAGGGGACTGAGAAGTCCACGACGACGTCGCAGGAGAGCTCCTCAACATTGTCTGAAATAGCAATGCCGAGCCTTCCGACTCCAGCAACTTCCCCAGCGTCCTCCCCCACCCTCGAAACGTCGAAAGCCTGGACAACCTTCAGTCCATCCTCAATTGCGTTCTTTATCACGAGCCTCCCCATTCTTCCTGCAGCACCGTGAACGGCTATCCTCATGATTTTTTATGGGTGAGCATCGTAAAAAAAGATTTTGTCGATCCGCTCTTTTTTTGGAAATTTTGTGGCTCAAGGCGTTGATAGATGCGTGTGAACACATGTGACGTTTTCCATTGGAACTGCGTGATCGCATCTTGCAGACAATTTGGAAAGGCCGCAGTCGAAACACGCAATCAGGCAATGCTGCCAACACTGTCTTTACACACGTTTTTCCAATAGCATCTTCGAAATCCCCGCCATAATCATAGCAGGAGCTGCTGGCTTCAAAATTCCCTGCAAGGTAAGCAGATGCTCAGATGGCAAAAAGGATCGAAATTTCAGCAGTTTTAATCGGAATTGCGGCGTGGATAGAGGTGACCGTAACGCTGAAAATAGCAGAGCACTTTTTTAAGCATGTAACCTCCAGAACATGGGGCTGGACTGGACGGGCTGTGAAAACGCCTGTCACACATACCCGGAAATCTGAGTACATGCATAAAGCAGAGATTAAAAACGCAACATGCGCGGGCCGGGATTTGAACCCGGGCTAACGCCTCGGAAGGGCGTTGTCCTACCACTAGACTACCCGCGCAGCAGCAAAACCCCTTCTGTGATTTGCTTAAAAAACGTTTCGGTGAGTGTGCTGCTGTGCCATTCTCAGAATTTTGCGCATGGTCGAAACCTGCTTTATATCTGACGCCCACATAATGATTAATAGTTGAAGAGACAAAGGTCCAGTTGAGAAGATGTTGCGGGGAAGTGAAGATGGGTCTCAAAAAGGTAACCCTCAGGCTCTGGCACCCGGAGTGCTGGTCGATAGAGTCTACCAAGGACCACCCCGGCATATGTCTCGTAACTAAAGGAGTTTTCAAGCTCGAAAATGAGGTGAGAGCGAACTTTCACCTCCTGGCGGAGAGTTACGAGGATCTGAGAAGCTACATAGCAGACATAGAAAAATACTCCAAGTACGCCAGAGAGGTGTACGTCATCGGAAAGAGCGACCTTGAGGCGGACATTCACGCCCGCTTTCCGTCGCACACCACCTTTTACGACAGGGTGTTTTCCCTCGAGTTCATGCCAATGAGGGTCTCGATATCGGGCGGTTACGAATACTGGACCATACTCATCGACGAGGAAAAGATGAGCGACACTCTGAACAGACTGCTCAGGGTCGATGGCATAGAGGTGGAGGTCTTGAGCATAACCAACCTGAAGTCCTTCGAAGATGAGGAGGGGGAGGACATTGTCGATCAGATTTCGAGATCTCTCTCGATGAAGCAGAAGAAAGTGCTTGTTGAGGCTTACAGGAGGGGGTATTTCGAGTGGCCAAGAAAGACGAGCGTTGACGAGCTCGCCAAAAGTTTTGGAATAGCCAAGTCCACCTGCCTCCACCACCTGAGGGTGGCAGAGTCGAGGATCATGAAGAGGTTCATGGAGGAGCTCAGGGACAGGGAACCGCATCTTGTAGATATAAAAACCACTTCGAAGTATCTTTTTTAACAAATTTTTTAATAAAACTCGATATTAAAAACTATCATGATTT
>NZ_JBPLZQ010000119.1:0-4260 GCF_054018175.1 Geoglobus sp. | reverse complement strand
TACAGGCTCGCCCTGCTAACTGCTCTTGCGTTCCTGCTGTGCGCCCCTCTTCCGCTCGTAGCTCACCTCGGACATCCCGAAAGAGCTCTGGAGATAATGATGACCCCACACCTCACCTCAGCCATGGCGGGCTTTGGATTCGTGTACGCCTGGTACCTGATGGCCGTGCTGCTGATCGAGCTGTACTTCGACTACAGGAGGGACATAGTCATGTGGGCTCAGGAGAAGACGGGGCTCAAGGGGATGATCTACAGGGTACTCACCCTCGGAGACTACGACATAAGCGAGAGCGCAGTTAAGGCCGACAACAAGATAGTGAACATCGTTACGGTCATAGGTCTTCCTTCGGCAGCGTTCCTGCACGGTTACGTCGGGTTCATATTCGGGAGCGTGAAGGCGAACCCGTGGTGGAACTCTCCGCTGATGCCCATAATCTTCCTGTTCTCAGCCATGGTCTCGGGAATCGCTCTCGTCCTTCTGATATACATAGTAAGCAGCTACATAAGAGGAGTGGAACTCGACAGAGCGTGCACGGATACCCTCGCCAACTACCTGCTGTACTCATATCTGCTTGACCTCTCACTGGAATTCATGGAGCTCGCTCACCTGTTCTACACCCAGGAGGAGGGGATTGACGCGATAAGGTACCTGATCTCTGAAAAAATATTCTGGACGTTCGTGGTCATACAGATATTCTTGGGGACGCTCGTGCCGATATTCCTGCTGCTCTTCGCAAGAACAGGGCTTGTGAGGTTCGGCATCAGGAAGTACATATACATCTTCGCAACCGTGCTCACGCTGATCGGAGTCTTCGCGATGAGGTGGAACGTGGTCATAGGCGGTCAGATGCTGTCCAAGACCTACATGGGGTACACCACGTACATAATGCCGCTCTTCGGCCCCGAAAGCGTACTGCTGGCGGTGGGGATCTGGATACTGCCGTTCATCATACTTGCAGTGCTCGTCAAGCTGCTACCGCCCTGGGAGCACCCGCACGAGTGGGAGAAGGCAGAACTCGAGTGATACTCTTACCTTATTTATTTTTCCTGGCAGCATGTACTCGTAACTCCTGAACAGCACTCTCGTCGCGGAAAAACCCGTGAGCACGTCTCACCCTCAGCTCTGCCAGCAATCTTTCATTATTTGTAATTACCTACACGAAATTACATTAATAAATTTGGTATTTCGAGCCAAAAATGACGGTAACAAGAGCGATTTGACTTCTTTTGCAGCGTTAAACTTTATTTCGCTTAGAAATATCGGCTAAAACCTCTAAGAGAGTGTCCATCGAGCTGTGTCAAGCACTCATCGGTTTTCGTTTTCAGATACGAACCGCATCAGAATCGCAAAATTTTTATTAATTCGCCTGAGAGGTGGGCTATGAATTTCAAGCCATTACCTTTAGTAGCGCTGCTCATAATCTCAGGGATTCTTATCGCCGTGGAGGGATACAATACCTACAAGTTCGTCGAGGACGACCCCAGGTTCTGCAGAACGTGTCACATTATGGACGAAGCTTGGTTCAAGTGGAACGAGAGTCCGCACAATGGCATAAACTGCCATGAGTGTCACAAAGCGAGCTTAGAAAGCAACATGAGACAGCTCGTCATCTACTTCACGGAGAGACCGGAGAGGGTCGCTGATGACGTACACGTTGAGATACCAAACGAGAGATGTGAGCACTGTCACTTTACAAAAAGTGAGAAATGGCCATATGTTGCTGAGACCGCTGGACACAAGTTCCATCTCGAGAACGTTCATGCAAACTGCCTGGACTGCCACGGTGGAAGGGTGCACAGATTTGTTCCAGATCGAGGGGAGTGCCTGAACTGCCACAGCGACATGACGATAAAGGTCAAGCAGATGAACTTCCACTGCACAAACTGCCACAACTTCCTGGCAGATGTGAGGACAAACGGAGAGGACATACTGCCAAAGGCCCAGGACTGCAAGAAGTGCCACACCGATAGAGACATAATACTCTCAATGCCAGAGGGGGCTCACGCGAACAGCAACTGCGACACCTGCCACCAGCCACACATAACTGCCGAACCGTTCTCGTGTCAGACCTGCCACAGCCTCCCCGACAAGCCGATTCACAAGAATCACGCAGACAAGGACTGCAAGTCGTGCCACGTACCTCACAAGAGCGTGGACGTGAGAACAACGTGTGAAAGCTGCCACACGGACAGGAAAGACCACTACCCAACGCTGAGCTGTACGGTTTGCCACAAGTAAACTCGGAAAGCTTAAATACAACTTTTTTGTCAGTTTAACCATGATGAAGTACGACCTGAAAAAACTGCTCCTGATGCTCATCTTCGCGGGACTTGTGGTGGGAGGCCTGCAGATAGCGGGGATGTGGGCCTGGGTGATGACCTCGGGTGCGATACCCGCGTATGAAGGTGGTGTCCACATCATCATCGCACTGCTCGGCGCTCTGTTCGCAATAAACGGGATCCTCAAGATCCTCGCAGAGCTGAAGAAGTCATCCTCCTAAAGAACGCACCCAAATTTTCTCACGATTTCATACCCGTTTTTAGCCGTCCCGGCCACATTAAGGAGCGCCACTCTTGTTCCGTAAACTCCGGTGGACCCGACCGTAATGACCATCCCGTTCTGCTCGGCCTTCAGTACCTTTGCTGGCTCATGACTCCTCACCACAACCCTCAGCCCGAGGTCCTCGAGAAACCTTTCCGTGGCCATCTTTCCAAAGAAGAACCCAACACCCCTTTCATAGTTGTAGTCGCAGCCGTCCCTCTCCCAGGGGTCGTTCCACATCATCTCGAGTAGCGCACTCTCACTCTCGAGATCCCTCAGCCCGACACCCTCCTGCAAAATTCTGCACGACTTGGTGTAGATTCCCCCGTGAACCGCAAAGATTTCGCCGTTCAGTATCGCACACGCCGGAAGTGATTCCCACAAAGCTTTCAGCGCAGTGTAGGTGTCCTCACCGTAACCACTGGCCTCAAGTCTGCCGGGCAGATCGTGAGGAAAAACGTCCGAGCTTTCGTGGTTTCCCCTCAGCAGTATGAAATCGCCATTCAGGTACCCCTCGAGAAGGATCCTGTAAACCTCCGCCGGTTTATCGCCCCTGTCAGCGTAATCACCGAGGAAAATCACAGGCCTGAAGGCCTTTTTCAGCACGAGTTTCAGCGCGGTCAGATCCGCGTGAATGTCTCCCACAATGGAAAACCGGTCGAGCGAGAGCTCAAGCACCTTAGAGTGCTTCAATCCTGCGGCCTGCTCGATAAGCTCGAGCATAATATATGCTGGAACTCGAAGTATATAACCCTTCAAATGAAATACGTGAAGGCGACGTAGCTCATGAACGTCAGGATGAATGCATGCTTCAGCCCACCCGAAACTCTCAGCTCAGATATCGTGCCTGCAATGATTCCTGAGAGAAACGAGACGAGGTAAACGGTTCGCATGAATGTCTGGCGAATCAGCTCAACGTCAAACGTCGCTGAGATGCCCATAACGTTCACGTTCATGCCCGAAAAGACGACCAAAAACTTCGAAAGGAGCAGGTAGCTGACAAACAGAAAAACGCCGACCGACATGTAAACTATGGCAAGGTACGGCATGAGGCTCGATTTGAGGCGCTTCCTGAAGTTAAGCTCAGCCTCGATATACCTCGAGACGGTGGTGAAAGCGTCTTTTATGCTGGTGTTCGTTTCAAGAGCCTTTACGGCTATCGGTATCGCCTTGACGAAGATCTCACTCCTGATCCTGTACGAGAGCCTCGCTATCGACCTTGTGAGCGGGAGTCCAAGCTCTATGTACCTGCTGACGTTCCTGAATTCCCTCGAGAGTGTGTCCGTGCCAGACTTCGAGACGAGCCTGACGCCCTCGAATATCGACACGCCCGACTCATTCAGCATCGCAATCTCGCTGAAGAACTCCGGGAGCTTTTCCTCAGCATTCCTGATAATCCTGTGCTTCATCTCCACTATTGCCGTTATAATCAGAAAGACTGCAAAAGCCGGGATTGCGTAATCCTCCGGGCTCAGATACCCGTACCTGGTGAGAATATACACTATGATCGACGAGAAGGCGAGTATGTGGACTGCGGCTATTTTCAGATCCATGTACGCGAGTGACGTGGTGTACGGATGCATTATGAACCTGAAGAGAGCTGCTATGGCCCTCCTCACCCTCCTTACCCTGTACCGTCTGGCGTTCCTGTCGTAAACGAAGACGTTTGTTCGGTATACATCCTCTCTGAACCTCCTGATTTCTGCCTTTGGAAACGGA
>NZ_JBPLZQ010000118.1:0-9556 GCF_054018175.1 Geoglobus sp. | reverse complement strand
AACAGAATAGGTTCGACACCGACATTTGCAGGCGTGCTTCAGTACCTCGACTGGCGCCCCGTCAGGTTCGTTCACGCGATATCGTACTACGGGTCCACACTCGACCCCGTGGATCTGTTTATCAGGAGTGGACTGTGCAGCGTTAAAGATGCTGTGGAGATGGGATACGGCACGGTACCAGCAGACGTCAGGGAGATACCCAGAATTCTGAGAAGAAAGGCGCTATCAGTCCTGAAGATGCTGAAAAGGCTGGGCATCAACGGGGCAGTGTATGTCAGCGGAGCCGAAGGTGACGCCCTTGGCATTCCGGTAAGCAATTACAGGTCAGGAGTGGTTGTCATAGCCGG
Source organism: Geoglobus sp. (assembly GCF_054018175.1). Lineage (NCBI taxonomy): Archaea > Methanobacteriati > Methanobacteriota > Archaeoglobi > Archaeoglobales > Archaeoglobaceae > Geoglobus > Geoglobus sp. Next base: position 9,209 of record NZ_JBPLZQ010000118.1, on the reverse strand, counting down.
CTCAACCCCCCTCGCGTACCTGATGGAGAGAGGAGTGGACGTGGAGATCAGGATACTCGCATCAAACGAGAGGTTCGAGAGGCTTGAGGACATAGGTGACCTCGTCTGAATTAGATTCATTGTGATTTATCATCGCAAATTTTATATACCTTCAATCCACTCAGTCTTTTTAAACTTGTCCGGTGCTCCAGAGAGAGGACGGGCATGGAATTTTTAGGTGTGAACTCAAAAACCTGAGGTGGTTGGATGAGATCTAAAGCATATCTGGCCCTGATGTTGGTTCTCGCGATGGGTGTGGCACTGGCAGGATGTGCCCAGCAGGAAAAACCCGCCGCAACACCAACGCCAACACCGGAAAAGGCCGAAGGAGTGAAAATCCCAAAAACAGAGGACGGAAAGTACATCATAACGATATACACAGGCTCCGGCCCTGGAAGCGTGTACTTTGCAGTCGGTTCGATGTTCGCCAAGGTCCTGAACAAGAAGAGCGACATGATCTACGCCAAGGGTGTTACGAGCGGTGCGAGTGTGGCAAACGCCAAGGCGATTGGTAAGGGAGAGGCTCTCGCGGCCATAATCCAGAACGATGTCACCTACTATGCATGGAACGGAAAGTTCCAGTTTGATGGAAAGCCGGTGAAGGAGCTCAGGGGAATAGGCACGCTTTATCCGGAACCGGTGCAGATAGTTGTTAGGGCTGACAGCGACATCTACACGCTCGAAGACCTGAAAGGCAAGAAGGTAGTTGTTGGAGCTGCAGGGAGTGGCGTCGCTGCAACTGCCGAGAGGGTTCTGAAGGCTGCAGGAATCTGGGACGACATCGAGCCTGTGTACCAGACCTTCAGCGAGGCGGCACAGAGCCTCGTTCTCGGGCAAGTGGACGCTGAATTTACGGTGATTGCATATCCAGCTCCCGCCATTGACCAGATTGCCGTCAAGGTTCCGGTCAGGCTGCTTCCGATCCCGGATGACGTCGTGCAGAAGCTGCACGACGAGGGGTATCCGTTCTACGTGAAGGTCACGGTCCCGGCAGGCACGTACAACGGACAGGACGAGGACGTGCAGACCATAGCCGTGAAGGCTACGCTTGCGGTCCACAAGGACGTGCCTGACGAGGTGGTCTACGAGATGACGAAGGTTCTCTATGAGAACATCGACGAGCTCGCCAAGGCTCACCAGGTTGCAAAGCAGATTGACATGAACAAGGCCTTCGAGGGGTTGATGATCCCCCTGCATCCGGGAGCCATAAAGTATTATGAGGAGCACGGCATAACCGTTCCTGCGGAGCTCAAGCCGTGAGGTGTATCTGATTGAACAAACGCCCTTATTTTTTATTTTTTGGCGTTTGTATCGCTCTTATTTACCTCCTCATCCGTCCTGTTACGGTCATAGTAATATCCTTCAACTCAAACCAGGTCGTCGTCCCACTCTCCACCACCCTGACCGTGTCGATAGAGTACACCCACAGCGTTTCCCTGACAGACGTGGAGGACATCTACGATGTCAACGACAGTGGAATTTACATCAGGGAGGAAAGGTGGCAGGATTTTCTCGCCGGACAGCCACTCGAAGGAAGGATTGAGGGCCGGTACCTGGTGAAGGAGATGAACGATTACCTCGGAAAGGAGTGGGAGTACTGGTTCATAGACGTGAACAGCTTCAGAGTGTATGTTAACGGCAGGCTGGCGCTTGTGCAGCCAGCGGAGGATGGTTTTTTAACGCTCAGGGTCGAGAGGGTCCCGGCCATAATGACCATCGCGAGGTGATGTGATGACGGACATAATGGAAGAGGTGGAGAAGTACGTCGCCCTCGAGAGGACCAGGACACTGTCAGAGAGACTGATGACCGTGGTGAAAATCGCCGCGATCCTCATAGGGATTTACGAGATTCTGTTCATATTCAACTTCACGTACTCAATTTATGACGTCGTTGCGAGGCTCGGATACAAAATACCATTGCTAAGGCTGGACTTTCAGGACAAGCAGGGAGAGGCTTTCGTCCTCGCCATGATCCTGGTGATAGCGTTCCTCAGATACCCGATAAGGGACAGGGAGAAGTACCTGAAGAGCGTGCAGCTCTACGACTGGGTGTTCATCGCCCTAAGCCTTGTGAGCATGTTCTACATGTTCTACCGCTTTCCAACGTACATGGTCTTCTACGACGTCAACACCTACGACGTGATCTTCGGGCTGATAGCCATTGCAGTCGTGCTCGAGGCAACGAGGAGGACGGTCGGATGGATTCTGCCAGCAATTGTCCTTGCTTTCCTGGCTTACGGCATAAGGGACACCATGTTCAACTGGAGCAGATTTGTTCAATACCTCTACCTCGATCAGGGGATATTCGGAATTCCGTTCTACGTGATGACCATCTACGTCTTCGCGTTCGTCTTCTTCGGAGCTTTCCTGCTTAGGATTGGCGTTAGCGACTACGTAACCAGATTCATGATCTCTCTCTTCGGACCGAGGCAGGGAGGGCCAGCCAAGGCGGCAGTTGTTTCAAGCGGTCTCATGGGAACGGTCAGCGGCAGTTCGGTTGCGAACGTCCTCACAACAGGAACGTTCACGATCCCCCTGATGAAGAAAGCCGGCTACCCTTCCGAAACCGCGGGAGCCGTCGAACCCGTGGCGTCAACTGGAGGTCAGCTCATGCCGCCGATAATGGGTGCCGCAGCCTTCATCATGGCCCAGTTTCTCGGAGTGCCTTACAACAAGCTGATAATCGCTGCAATTCTGCCTGCGCTGATCTATTACGCCGGAGTCTACATTTTCATAGACCTCGAGACCAAGAGGCTCGGCCTGAAGGGGCTTTCGAGGGATTCATTCACCCCGCTCAGCTACTTCATCAGGAAGCTTTACATCCTCCTGCCAATAGCGGTAATAACTATCGCACTTGTCTGGGGGATCGCCCCGCACATCGCCGCGATCTCGTCACTCGGAATCGCCATATGGGTTGCCTGGATCTCAAAGGACGAGATTCCAGGCGATGAGAAGATATACGTCCCCTTCGTCATCACGGCAATTCTGCTGATGTTCTCCGGCAGAGAGCTGTCCCATATCACCGCCCCACTCCTTCTGCTGCTCGCGCTCGCGCTTGTAGTTCTCGCGTTCACCAGCAGAATAGAGTTCAACGAGAAGCTCTACATCAGCCTTCTCTTCATAGCCTTCGCGGCGTTCTGCAAGTTCCTCGGGCTGAGAAAGGAGGCAATACTCCTGATGAGCGGCGTCTTCGGAATCGTTTTCTCGGTCATTATCGGCAGAGTCTCGAAGACGGAAGTTGGGAAGAAGATGTCCTTCGCGACCTACGAGTCGATGATTGACGCGGGCATAACAAGCACGAGCGTCATGCTCGCCGCTGCAAGCGCCGGGCTCATACAGGGTGTCCTGACGATGACCGGCCTTGTCACGAGCCTCGGATACAAGCTCATAGACCTGACCGGGGGATATCTCATGCTCCTGCTGGTGATGGCCATGATATTCAGCCTGATCCTCGGCATGGGGGTGCCGACAACCGCAAACTACGTCATAACCTCTCTCGTTGCAGCCCCGGCAGTGTTCAACGCCGTAGCTGGCAATGCCATCTACGATGCGCTCGTTCCCGGCACGGCAACTGCCACAGCCCTTCTTGCAGCTCACTTCTTCGTCTTCTACTTTGGCATTCTCGCGGATCTCACACCGCCAGTTGCCCTCGCGGCCTACGCAGGTTCAGCTTTAGCGGGGAGCGACTTCTGGAAGACAGCAAGGAATTCTGTCAAGTACGCGCTCGCAGGCTACATCGGGCCGTACATCTACTTCACCCACCCGGAGATGTTCCTGATAACCGTGCAGAACTGGGACATGTTCACGATCCTGAAGGTGCTGTACTACTTCCTGGCAAGCCTGCTCGTCATGTACATGCTCGCCGTCGCCATAACGGGCCACTTCGGAAAACCGCTCAGGAGAGAGTTCAAGGCAGTTCTCGGCATTCTCGGCGTTAGCGGGGCAACGCTGCACGTTATTCCAATTGCCCTCGGCGCTGGGACGCTGCTGGGCCTCAGGATATACAACAGCAGGTTGAGAGGTGAGACTGTTGAGGAGTGAGGAAGTGTACGAGAGGGCTGGTAGGATAATACCCAGAGCCGCCCAAACGGGTCTGAGGGCGGAGACCCACTATCCGTTCCCTTTCGTCCCGAAGAGGGCGTACGGGTGCAGGATGGTGGACGTTGATGGCAGGGAGTACACAGACTACCACCTCGCCTTCGGCCCGATACTGCTGGGCCACAACCACCCGGAAGTGAATGAGGCGGTGAAGGAGCAGATAGACGAGGGCGTGCTTTACGGTGCTGGGGTTTGCGAGCTAGAGGTCGAGGTGGCCGAAAAGCTGGTGGAGCTCATCCCTTCTGCGGAAATGGTTAACTTCGTCAACTCCGGGACTGAGGCAACGTACCACGCGATAAGGCTGTCGAGGGCCTACACGGGGAGAGAGAATATAGTGAAGTTCGAGGGCTGCTACCACGGGTGGCACGACTACGTGGCATTCAACGTCTCTCCACCTGAGGACATGATGGGCAGAATCTACCCGCAGTCGAAGGGGATTCTGAGAGCGGCCTACGAAACCACCAAGGTTCTGCCGTTCAACGACAGCGACGCTTTCAAAGAGTTCATGGCGGAGCATGGAGACGAGGTTGCGGGAGTCATCCTCGAGCCGATACCGCACAGCGTTGGGGCGATAATCCCGGATAGGAAGTTCCTCAGGACGCTTAGAGAGGAGACCAAGAGCTACGGGAGCGTGCTGATATTCGACGAAATCATCACGGCTTTCAGGCACAGCATCCACGGGGTTCAGGAGGAGTTTGGAGTCACTCCCGACATAACGACCATCGGGAAGTCCATGGGCAACGGATTCCCTGTGGCAGCAATAGTCGGGAGGAGAGAGATAATGTCAATGGTCCACAACGGTGTCCTCGTCTCGGGAACCTACAGCGGGCATCCTGCTGCTCTTGCGGCGGTCAAGAAGACGATCGAGGTGCTGGAGAGGGACAACGTGGTGGAGTACATCTCGGAGCTTGGAGAGGAGTACAGGAAAGCCCTGAACGACGTTATCGAGGACCTGAACATTGACGCGAGGGTCGTGGGATACAGGTCGATATTTGCCATACAGTTCGCCAAGGGAGAGGTGAGGAGTTACGCTGACATAGTGGGCATAGACAGGGAGAGGTTCAGGAGGTTTGCGGCGGAAATGAGAAAAAGGGGCATCTTCTTCACGCCCAACCCGCTCAAGAGGTGTCACCTCTCCGCTAAGCACACGGAAAGGGAGATGGAGGAGTTCATTCACACTGCAAGGGAGGTTCTGAAGGGCCTCGCATGATCAAAACCTTTTTGTCCACCACAACCATTTTTTGCCGGATGGAAAAATCCGACAGGGTTTTTGACGAGCTTGCAGAGAGGTACGACTCGTGGTACGACAGAAATCCAGATCTCTTCGAGGCTGAGGTGCGCACCATACCCTTTCCCACATCACCATCCCTCGAAATCGGCTGCGGCTCGGGCAGGTTCATGCAGAGGCTCGGAATCGATGTTGGAGCAGACATCTCAGTCAGCATGCTTGAGATTGCAAGGAAGAGGGGGTGCGAGGTCGTGCTCGCGAATGGAGGTCATCTCCCATTCCTTAGCGAGTCTTTCTCCTCAGTCTACCTCATTTTCACACTATGCTTTCTGGAAGAGCCCGAGAGGGTGCTGAAGGAGGCGTGGAGGGTGCTAAAGCCGGATGGTGTTCTCGTGACGTGCATCGTTCCTCTCGACTCCGGGCTCGGAAGAGAGTACTCCTCGAAGAGCAGTCCCTTCTACAGAATAGCGAGGTTCTATGAAGAGGACGAGGTAAGGGACATGCTCGAACGCTCGGGCTTTGAGGTTGTTGAGGTCAGGAAGGCGATGCTCAAGCACTCCGAAAACGACTTCGTGTGTTTCAGTGCAAGGAAGGTTCAGTAGTACGCAATCTCCTCCACAAACCTCCTTGTCCTCTCATCCTCAGGATTTTCAAACAGCTTTTCTGTTTTTTCCACCTCCACCACCTCACCACCCTCTATGTATGCCGTGCGATCTGCCAGGCGCTTAGCCTGAAACAGGTTGTGGGTGGCGAGAATGATCGTTTTCCCCTTCCTGCGCATGTCCATGATAGTCCTCTCAACCACCTTTGCGTTCTCGGCATCGAGGTTGGCCGTGGGCTCGTCCAGAGCGTAAACGTCGGCATCGATAACGAAGGCCCTCGCTATCGCAACCCTCTGCTTCTCCCCTCCACTTAGATTCTTCGCATTCTTTTCTGCAAGCTCGAGAATTCCAAGGGCCTCGAGCACCCTCTCAACCCTGTCTTCGAGGTCCTTTCCGTTGATGCCCCTTATCCTCAGACCGTACGCAACGTTGTCAAAAACGCTCCCCCTGAACACCACGGGATTCTGGAAGACCATCGTCACCCTCTTTCTGATGCCGTCGGGGTTCTTTCTCGCATCCTCCCCGTCGAACAGGTACCTTCCCGTAAAGTCCTCCTCAAGCATAGAGATGACCCTCAGCAGGGTCGTTTTGCCCGCTCCGCTGCTGCCAATCACGGAGAAAACCTCACCCCTCTCGATCTCAAGATTCACTCCTCTCAGCGCCGTCACGTTCCCGTAGCTCTTGCTGACGTTCTCAAGCCTGATCATGGGCCCACACCCTCTGCAGGTAGTTGGAGAGAGCGGTCACGGCAAAGACGATGGCGAGGAGTATCGTGCCGAGGGCTATTGCAAATTCGATCTCTCCCCTCGCCACGTACATCTGGATCGAGGTGGTCAGGACCCTCGTGTTCATCTCCCCGTTCCTGACGAAGATGTTTCCTCCAACCATTAGTGCGATGCCGAGCTCGGCTATCGCCCTGTTGAACGCAGCTATAACCGAGAGCGCGATTCCCGACATCGCCTCCTCCACGACCTTCACCATGGCCTGTGCCCTGCTGGCCCCGAGAGTCAGTACGAGATCCCTTATCTCGCCCTCAACGCTTTCTATTGCGTTGGCGGTGAAGCTCACGATTATTGGCAGGATCAGGAGCATCTGGCCGAAGCTTATCCCCATCTCTGTGTAAAGAAGGCCGAGCATTCCAAGGGGTCCCGCAGGAGCGAGAAAAAGGTAGAGGATGAGGCCCATCACCACCGTCGGAATTCCGAGCATCGCGTTGAAGACCGATTTAACCAGGTTTTTTCCCCTGAAACTCGAAACACCAATCACAACGCCCAGCGGTACGCCAATGATTGCCGCGAGCATCGCTGCAATGCCGGAAACCTTGACGCTCCTGAAGGCAATGTCCATCAGCTCGGCATTTCCGCTCACCACGAGCCTTACAGCTCCGGCCAGACCGTCAGCTATGTACTCCCACGCCATGTTAACCGAACTCGAAGAATGTCATTCCCTCTCCGTACCTGAACTTCTCCGGGCACTCTGTTACCACGCCGTTGTCCTCTACAAGCCCGTACTTGGCTATCCAGCTGAAGTAGGGCTCCTTCCTCTCCTTCAGCACATCCACGATTGGGTAGAACAGCGGCTTTCCGAACTTGTCCCTGCCGAACTCACCAATTATCCTCTGACCCTCCTCGCTGGTGAGCCAGTTCGCGAGCAGCTTCGCGCCCTCAAAGTCCTTGTCAAAGTTCTCCGGGTTTATCAGGATTATGGCGTAGATGTTTATCAGCTCCTCGCCCTTGTCCACCAGAGCTGCGAGATCGACCAGCCCCTCCTTTCTGTATTTGAGAAACGTGCCCGTGTCGGAGAGAGTGTATGCTTTCTTGGTGTTCGCGTAGTTCAGCGTCGCCCCCATTCCGGTGCCTGTTGCAACAAACCAGCTCTCGTTCTTTATCTGGCTGTAGTCAAAACCTGCCATCTTCCAGAGAGCCATTTCCTTGGTGTTTGTCCCCGAACCGTCATCCCTCGACACCCACACTGCCTTGCCCTCTCTTCCCGCCTGAGCGATCTTTTTGAGTGCCTCCACAGGGCTGAGTCCCTTTATTCCTGCAGGATCGTCTTCTGGCCCGACTATGACGAAGAAGTTGTAGGCAAAGACCTTCCTGTCAACACCATAGCCCTCCTCCATGAACTTCAGCTCCTTGCTCCTCGCGTGAACCATTATCGCGTCACTCACACCATTCTTAGCGTCCTGAATCGCCGCTCCGGTGCCCTTGGGAATGAAGTGCAGTTCTATTCCATACTTCTCCTTGAACGCCGGAGCTATGGCCTCCTCAAGCAGTCCCGTGTCGTAGAGGCTCGTTGTGGTTGAAATCGTCAGAACTCTAACCTGCGATTGTGTCTGGTGCTGGAGAACGAATGCTGCTGCGATCAGAAGCACGATAACTCCCACAGCAACTGCAACCCTTTTCATGGGATCACCTCGATATGCACAGCAATACATAACGAGTTTAAAAACGTTGTGGAGTTCACACCATCAGTTTCAAAAAGATTTTTAACGCCGAAAATAAAGCATGATGTGATGGCGTATCCGGTGTTTGAAACCGTGCTGACCCTCACCGCATTCATCACGAGCATTTTCCTAACCCTTATGCTCGTCAATCACTCCAAGCCAAAGGCCGGGGATGCCACACTCTGGAAGTTCATCACAACGTACCTGCTTATGAGCTCGATACTGCTGTTCATCGTGTCCTTCATAGAATTCATCGAATTCTTCATCGACCTCGGCGATCTCGAGCTTCCGTTCGATTACACCCTGATATACCTGTACATCCTCATTCCGGCGATTATTGCCGTCCACACTTACGCAATCCAAAGACTCTACAGCGTGGTGGAGTTCGATGTGGAGAGCATGAACCCCAACACCATAGGCCTTCCATTCGTTTACGTCACAATTTTCTTCTTTATCTCTAAGGAAATTCCAGAATTCGGTAAGGTAGCTTACGACATCGCCCTGATCTCCCAGTTCGCGTACATACTGTCACTTCCAGTCGTGATCTCCATAATCTACTTCACGATCAAGGAGAAGAAGATCGAAGAGGCAATAATTCAGCTACCCATAGAGTCCGTGGATCGGCTGTCCGGGATATCCCTCTCCATGGCTCTTTTCAGCCTTGCGGTTTTCATGAAGGTTCACGGTTACCACCTCATATACGACCTCCTCTAGGCCTTTGCCCTGATAGTGTTCGCCGTGTCAGGAGAGCTGTACAGGAGAAGCCTGTTCAAGATGAGGAAGGTGATGTAACTCA
>NZ_JBPLZQ010000117.1:0-3695 GCF_054018175.1 Geoglobus sp. | reverse complement strand
GAAGATTATCTTCTTCTTACCGCCATCGGGGATTTCCACGAGGTACGCTCTGCCCCTGACACCCACGACTCTTCCGGTTCTGCCCTGGAATCTCGGGTGGGGCATCCCTTTCTGAGATGCGGGTTCTATGTCTATGTGCACTATCTGACCGATTTCAAACGTCTGGAGGACCTTCCTGATCTTCAGACCCCTCTCTCTCACTTTTTTCCTGAGTTTTCTTCCAGATTTGAACCTGAGCCCATGTGATTTCCAGCCCATTTTAATTACCTCCGCTGTTCAGCAAATGACACGGGATTGTATTTAAGGTTTCCGTCCTCCTCAAGCCCACCAAAAACCTGCAGAACATCCAGTTTCTCCACCACACAGCTCACTCCAAGAACTTCGCTGAGACTGGGCCTTGTCCTGCCATCGTCACCGCTCACGAGTTCCTTTATGTAAAGGCCACTTTCTGCGTGAATCTCTATCACCGCATACCTCCCCTTTTTGGCAACCAGTCTCGCAGAGTACACTCTCTTCTTCCTAACCTTGTCAGCTCTTCTGTGCTCAACCCTCTTGGGTGTCCTCTGATTAATCACAGACCCCTCAAGCTTTTTCAGGGAATTCACGAGATCCTCTTCGCTGACATCTCCATCGATTCTCACAATCGCCCTGTACAGTTTGCTGTACCCGGCGCTTTTTATTCTCTCAACATCCCTGTGGGATGCGTAGAACATCAGCCTGACCTCGATTTTTCCTCCGGCAGATCTGTTTATCATCTCCTCCAGTTCCCTGAGGTCCACCATTCTCTTTTTGGGCCTCTCAATCTCCAGTATGAATGGTCTCCCGCTGCCGAGCATTCTTGCATCCACGTCCTCCCTTCCCGATCCGTGGAGGTACGCGTTCTGACCTCCGAAAACCTCGAGAGCTGGCTGGATAATCAGGTCCTCCACGCTGAGGTACTTTCTGCCCTCGAAGTTGCAGACCTCACATCCCAGGCCGGAACAGTTCTGGCATATCCACCTCGTCTGGGAGAGGTGCCTGACCCTTTTTTTGTACCTTCCGTAGATGTATACGGAGGATATTTCCACGCTGAAACTGAGGTCTTCCAAGTTGATTATGATCCTGACGTCCCCATTCACGGCTCTTTTTTTGCCAGTTATTGCGGAAAACATCCTGGTGAACTCTCTCCGGAAGTGCTCTTTGAAAGTATCTTCTATTCCAGCTTCTTCTCTCAACCACTCTTGGATAGCCTTTGCGCTTCCACGCAGAGTCACTCCAACGTCGAAAGTCTCGTACTCGTACTCTCTCAGAGTTTCCATGATTTTCCAGGCGAGCTCGTCAGTTTTTTCGAAAGCGTTGCAGCATACCACGCACTCGCCCAGCTCACCTGTTCCAAGCCTCTCCATGCAGTGTCTGCACACTTTCATCATGCCTGTTCAGACCTCCTGTCCAGCATGTCGTTCAGAATTGTAACGCACTGGTCTGCCTGATATGGTGTTCTTCCGAGAGACACGACCTTTCTGCACACCTTAAAAACCACTCTTTCGTCTTCTTCGATCATCCCGTTGTGGTCTCCGAGAACGAATACTGGGCTGTCAAATTCTAAATTCTCTGCTGGCTCACCGTCTTCTCTCAGGTAGTACAGGTTTCCTGTCTTTGCGAGCTCGTTTATCAGCTCGTCAAATTCTGTTCTGGATATGTAGACTCCCGGGGAAACTTTCCTCCAGTTCTCCCCGACATCCGTTTTCAGGGCCTTGTTTATCATTCCCGCTATGTTCCTCTCATCAGGTGCCAGGTATCTCACCTCACTTCCGACTATCTTCAGGGTTTTAACGGGATCTGGCGGCCCCTTCAGAACTGCGTAAACAACAGAATCTCTTCGTATTCCGTGAGATATGAAAAGGGACTGAGATATGAATCTGCAGACGAGATCCATTCTCCCTGCTGATCCTGCAAGGTCATTCAGGTTGAACGGTTCAGTCACGGCCCTGTTGGCTACGATAACGAAGGTTCTGCTCATCAGAGCTTCTCTTCCACCTCAGTCTTTAACCTTTTTCTTGGGAGTTCGTCCTCGCATACAGGAATGACCGTGACGTAGTCCTTGTACAGCCCCCTCATCCATGTGCCTATGTAATGTATGTCGTCGAAACATACCGGCTTCTTGCAGATTGTGCACTTCCTCCAGGTTATTCCTTCATCTCTCTCCTCAAGATCCTTTCCGCAGGTTTTGCATTTCGGCATACTGCTCACCTCTCTGCAAGAGCTCTGACAAGATCGCTCGCAGTGAAAATCCCGACAATTCTACCCTCTTCCACAACGACTAGCCTCCTGACCTTCATGTCTGCCATTATTTTGGAGGCCTCCTTCACGCTGAAATCCGGTGTCACCGTTATCAGTGGTGTTGATGTGTAGTTTGAAACAGCGTTTTCGAGCCCGTTGTCAAGAATAGCCCTGGAAAAGAAGTCCCTTTCCGTGAATATGCCGTACGGTTCCCCATTCCTTGTTACGATTACACTACCTATCCTCTTCTCACCCATTAGCTTGGCAACTTCCAGTACCTTTGTTTTTTCATCTACCATAAAGACGTCTTTCTGCATGAAATCTCCAATTCTCATGATGTTTTCTGGGAAAGCAAAAACTTAATTCTTTTCCCGTTGCAGATGAAACTGTGAAGGTAGTTCCTGTGGCGTTCGACTCTATGGGTGTAAGAAGTATGGCGACATACGTGGAAACGAAAGATGTCCGGGTGTTCATCGATCCCGGGGTGGCTCTTGGACCTAAAAGGTACGGCCTACCGCCTCACGAGTTTGAACTCAGGAGAAAGGAGGAGCTTTGGAGCAGAGTGAAGGAGTACGTGAAGAGGTCCGACCTTGTCATCATCACACACTACCACTACGACCACCACAGCCCTGCGGAAGTAGAGATTCTGGCCGGGAAGAAAGTGTTTGTCAAGCATCCGGAGGAATATATAAACCACAGCCAGAGGGGGAGGGCGAGGAAGTTTTTGAAGCTGCTGCATGGTGTGGCAGACGTTGAATATGCTGACAGAAGAAAACTGGAGGTTGGAGAAACGCTAATCGAATTCTCACCACCAGTACCTCACGGTACAGGCTCCAGGCTCGGTTACGTGGTCATGGTAATGATAGATGACGGACGGGAGAGTTTTATCCACACGAGCGACGTCGAGGGAGCATCTCTTGAAGAGCAGATTGGATGGCTCAGGGAGAAGGATGCGGAGACAGTTTTTATGGACGGGCCGATGACGTACATGCTCGGATACAGGTTCTCTGAGAGAAGTCTTGAGAGGAGCGTGGAGAATGTGTCATCGCTTATGGATGGTAGCCTTAAAACCATCGTCCTTGACCACCACCTGGCGAGAGACCTGGTCTGGAGAGATCGGGTGGCTGAAATCTTGAAGAGTGGGGAGGAGTGTGGAGTATCTGTAAAGTCGGCAGCAGCTTTTGCCGGTCTGGAGGAAGAGCTTCTCGAAGCGAGGAGGAAAGAGCTTTACAGAATGTCTCGGGAATAAGGTTTATATGCCGTCATGTGAGTAGGGTCTGTTGTCCCACCATGGCCCGGATAGGGTAGTGGCTATCCTCTGGGACTGTGGATCCCAGGAGCCGGGTTCGAATCCCGGTCCGGGCCCTTCTTATTAGAGTTTTAGTCCCTACCATGACTTTCAGTCCGCTCTCTACAGATATAAGCTTTTTTCTTCC
>NZ_JBPLZQ010000116.1:0-3842 GCF_054018175.1 Geoglobus sp. | reverse complement strand
CCGTGGGACATCACCAGCGACGAGCCACCTTGCCTCAGGGGATACCAGTTCGGCGTGAACGAGAGGTTCTTCGGAATATTCTACATGCGCTCAAACGACGCGTACGGAGCGATGCACGCCAACATGTTTGCGTTCAACCTTCTGACAGATTACCTCTCGGAGATGCTTGGCTTTGGAGATCACACTTACTACCACTTCGCACTGGACGCCCACATATACGGGGAGTTCATAGACTCGGTCAGGGAGATACTTGAGCCGGAAACTCCGGGCTATGTGGACAAAATAAGGAAAGGCTACTGAACCTTCTCCCACTTGTAAAGCTCCACTATCTCCGCGAGGGTTCTTCCCTTATCCTCTATCTCCCCCCTTATCCTCTCCTCGTGCTTCTTCACCTCGAGAGCCCTTCTCGCAATCTCATACGCTCTCTCCTTCGGTATGACCATAACGCCATTGTCGTCAGCGACGATCCAGTCTCCCGGCTTCACCTCTATTCCGCCGCACTCGATCCTGACGTTTATCTCTCCGAACCCCTTTGGCTCTCCAGCGTTCGGAACCTCCCTCCTCGCGAAAACCGGGTATCCGAGCTCCCTTATGTCATCCACATCCCTAACCGCCCCGTCTATGATCACGCCCTCAATCCCCTTGTTTATGCAGCTCCTCGTCGCCAGCTCCCCCCATACGGCGGCCGTGTCTCCAGAGCACTTGATCACTATCACCTCCCCCCTTCCAGCCACGTCTATAGCCTCGACAGTCTTGGCCCAGTCTCCGTCCATCGTGCTCACGGTCACTGCCTTTCCGACGATTTTCTTCCCCCTGACGATGGGGTAAACGTCCCTCATCGCCCTCGCCCTGTGCATCGCATCACTTATGTTCGGAGTGGAGACTCTCGTCAGAATTTCCCTGATCTCCTCTTCAAGACTCTTCCTTCTGATTTCCACCTTCCTGCCTTCTCTCCACGCTTCGTCTATGGCATTTCTGACCCTTCTCGCCGACTCGGTAACGTTCCTCGCCTTGACTATGTTGCTCCCAACAATGACTATGCTCGCGCCTAAGGACACGCAGTTCGCGGCTTTCTCGGCATCAAGCCCACCTGCAGCAGCAACGGGAATGCTCACAGCTTCGACGACCCTTGAAAGTATGTCGAGCGGATCCATCCCCTTCATCTGCTGGTCTATGCCAACGTGGACGTTTATGTAATCAACTCCAAGCTCTTCGAGCTCCTTCGCCCGCTCAACGGGGTCAGGAACGTTTATCAGGTCTGCCATCACCTCGGCACCATACTTTCTTGCAGCCCTTATCGCCTCCTGAATTGTTGAGTCATCGCTAAGACCGAGAATTATAACAATGTCCGCCCCGCTCTTCGCCGCCATCTCCACCTCAACGCTACCGGTGTCTATGGTCTTCATGTCAGCCAGCGTTTTCACACCGTAGGCCTTCTTGATCTCCCTGACAGCGTTCATTCCCTCGCTCTTTATCAGAGGCGTACCCACCTCGAGCCAGTCCACTCCTCCCTCAAGTGCCTCTCCTGCAATCTCCACAGCCCTTTTCAGCTCTACAAGGTCAAGTGCGACCTGAAGTACAGGCTTTTCCATGCACACACTTCGACATTCAACTTATTTAATTTTGCCAGGTAATGAGGAGGTTTTTTAAACACCGCTCCATGCAGGGAGAGTATGAACGTCGTCCATCACGGTCCTGTCGTCATAGACGAGCCCGAGAAGTTCGAGTTCTCCGACTTCGTCAGAAACGCCCTCGCACTCGAGGTGGAGAGAGTCTTCTACTCAAACGGAAGGCTGTACATCGTTGACTTCGAAACTCTCCACGGCATAGTGGAGGACAGATTCGTCATAGTCGAGGTGATTACGTACTCTTCGTTCACAGAGGTCGGGGAGTTCAGGAGGTGGATACTCTACCACGGACACGACGACAGGTTCGAGTACACGGACAGGATAACGTCGGTCAGGGGAGACACTACGGTGATACCCGTCGTCAAGACCTCGGACAGGTTTGTCAGAAGGCTGGAGGAGTACATAGAGAAGGGAAAGTACCGGGCTCAGTAGAGAAGTGCCGGGACAATCACGGCACCCATGCAGTGAATCCTCCTCACTCCCAAAACCAGAGTGGAAACGCCAATCATGGATGCGAGAGAGAAGACGGCTATTCCGTCAAACCCGCAGGAGAAGTAGATCGCGACTATTAAAAAGGCCAGCACAGCCTGAGAGAGCCTCGCCGGATTCACCTTTGGCAGCACCTTTGCTGCCGGTAAGGAGAGGAGCAGAGTGGCGGCGAGACCAGCAAAGGACGCTGCAAGCGCGACGATCGGGAGGAGGGTGAAGGACCTCCCGTCTGCAAGCTCCGAGAAGGCCTGGGCGGTGCCGCTCCTCACCATTCCCAGAGAAAGCAGCATGGAAAAGTTCAGAATCGAGTTTGACGTGTTCGCCGAGCTGATCGCCGATACATACCTTTTCTCGTCGTCACCCCTTCCAACGGAGATCGCGGTGGCCACGCCGGAGCTTATCCCCGGGAAGAGGGATACGAAGAAGCCGGAGAGCACGCCCCTGAAAACAGACCCGAAATCCGGGTATTCGATCTCGATTCTTTGTTCCGGGATTTTGCTGGAGGTCATTCCGGCAACCAGGGTTGGAAAGGCAAACAGGCCCGAGAGCAGCGGAAAAAGCGCTGAGATGTCGCCGAATTCGAACCTTCTGAGGGTGAAATACCCCAGGGCACCGGATAGCGAGAGGATTGCGATGGCATGAAACCTCTTCCTCCAGTTCGCCAGGCTCCCTCCGAAGTCGTCCCTCTCCAGCATAACCAGGTAAACCAGAACAGAGATCAGCACAGCGGGCGTCAGGTCCATCAGCGGTTCGAGCGTATTTCCAGCGGCCAGCATCACGTAAAAGACCGGCACCGAGAGAGCAGAGGACGCGAAGCTCGAAAACGCTGAGATGGACACAGCTCTGAAACCATCCCCATCCATGACCATTCTGTGGGCTGGAAAAACCGCAACGGCAGTATCCTCGTCAGGTACCCCGATGAAAACGGCCGGGATTATGTTGACAACTGAGTAGACGGTGGAGGAGATGAAGATGGCCAGCGCAACCTCGTAGCTATCGAATTGCTGGAGGAGGAGTGGTGAGAGTGTGAGCAAAAGAGATGCGAACGTGTTCGGGTGCACTCCAGGAACGAGTCCTGCGATCACTCCGAGGAGGAATCCAAGTAGTTCAGGTACCATTTCCTGCTCATCAGCCTTTCTATCCTCTCCTCGCTCTCACCGCTCAGCTCGGACATCTCCGAGATTCTGGAAATGCCGTGACGTTCGCTGAGCATGAGGAAGTAGTCGTAGGCCACGTCATCGTCGTCGAGATCCCACATCCCGGAAAACATCGGGTGGAATTCCTTCATGAAGTCACACAGCTCCTCAAAGCTCAGCTCTGAAATATCGTCGGCCCGAAGCCCCAGCAGGTTGTCCTCGAGGATTTTTCTGACCGCTCTCCTCAGTCCCGAAAGCGTGTAAACCTTCCCCTCTGGAGAGTGTCTGGCGATGATCTCGTCTATTTCGCTTTCGCTCAGATTGAAGATCCTCTCTCTGCCGGATAGCCCTTCAGAGATTTTTCTCAGAGCAATGTACGTCTTCTCGTCCACCGGCACCCTCCTGCTCCTCCCACCCTTTCGCAGGTAAACCGAGTGAACGCCACCCTCCGTTTCTCTGTCCGAGATGTCTCTCTTCGTGAGGCTGGCCACCTCCTCAGCATCTGCAAGAGTGGAGAGGATGAGCCTAACAAGAGCGTGCTCAAAGTCGTCCCTTTTTGACGCGACGGTGATGTACTGCAGGTCCTCCT
>NZ_JBPLZQ010000115.1:0-2936 GCF_054018175.1 Geoglobus sp. | reverse complement strand
AACATGCCTGTAACCCAGATTACGTTCGTTGGACACACGAAGGAGAGGATTATCGAATCCATCCGCGCCCTCAGGGAACTGCCCGTCACCAGAATCATTCTCGCAGTTGGAAAGCCCGACACGAGTGGTGAGAGGAAGGCCAGAAGAGTTGCCAAGGAAATAGCCGACGAGCTCAAAACAATATTTGACGTCGAGATCGTGGAGATTGACAAGAAAAACATCATGAACGCTGTTCTCGAGCTTGTGGAGATAGCCGAGAGAGAACGGGAGACCGGCAATGAGGTCGTGTTAAACGTCTCTGGCTCTCTCAGAACGTTCGCCATTGCAGCATACATTGCCGCAAGCATCACGAACTCGAGGGTGTTCTCATCAATTCCGAAGTACGGCGAAAACGACGAGGAAGTGGGAATAGAGGAGATCGTGGAGCTGCCCATTCTGCCGGTAAGCTTCCCCGGAAGGGAGCAGATGGAGATTCTAAAAGCCATAGTAGACGGTGTATCATCCCTCGATGAGCTGGTAATAAAGCTCAATCCGGAAATTGGCAAGGGAAGCAGAGAATTCCAGAGTGAGAGGAGCAGGCTTAGCCACCACCTCTCAAAGCTTGAAAGGACAGGGTTTGTTAAGAGAGAAAAGCATGGCAGAAATGTGAAAATAATACTGACAGAGCTTGGAAAGGCGATAACCGCAGCTCTGGACAGGCAATAAGGTTTTCTGCATTGAAACGATATGGTTTTATCTTCCAGTTTGCATCTCTGTGAATCCATTCAGCGTTCATCATACATCGAACGCGTTTTATATCCAAGCATTTTTAAACTTGAACAAAAGATTTAAGTAATATCAGACCAATCCACTTCAGGTGGTGTAATACAGGTGACAGAATTTTATGACGTGGCGCTGCTGATCACTGTTCTTGCCGTTCTGGTTTACGTGATACTGAGACAGAGAAGTGCCGAGAGCAGGATCGAGGAGATTGGCAGAAAATTCGAGGACATGAACAGAAGTCTGCCAGAGTGGGTCGAGGGTGCTGTTGCAAAAACGTTCCAGAACTCGGCAGGAGTCCTCGAAAGTCTCTTCGCATCGGCCATAACAAAGAATTCCGAGGTGATAAAGGGTGCCTTCGCCACCTCGCTCAAAGAGCTGGGAATCCAGGAGGATCTCGGAAAGCTGAGTGAAGCTTCTGCAGATCTCAGGGCAATAACCTCTGACCTGAAAACAATGTTTCAGGTAAAGCATTCGAGGGCAAAATTCGGCGAGCTTCAGCTTGAAAGCCTGCTGAAGGACATCTTCCCCCAGAACAGACTGAATTTCCAGAAGAATATAGGTCATGGAATACCTGATGCGTGTATTGCAGTCGAGGAAGGCAGATATCTCTGCATAGATTCAAAATTTCCCCTTGAAAACTTCAGGAAGTACAGCGAGGCGGAGAGTGAGGCTGAGAAGGAGAAGTACTGGAAGGAATTCGTAAAAGACGTAAAAAGGCATGTTGACAGCATACGGAGCAAGTACGTTGGAAAGGGAAACACCCTGGACTTTGCGCTCATGTTTGTTCCTTCAGACACGATTTTCTATCACTTAGTTTCTGAAGAGCCGGATGTTGCGGTGGAGGCTGCAAAATCGGGAGTAATTCTGACCTCTCCATCCACGCTCCCCGCGTACCTCAGCCTGGTCTCTGCAAGGATTCAGGCTCAGGAGATTTCAAAGAGGACTGAGGAGATACAGAGGAAGCTGAGCGAGATGGGGCACTACATCGAAAATCTTGAGGAAAACCTGGAAATCCTTTTCAGACACGTTGGCAACGCATCCAAGAAAGCATCAGACGTGAGAACATCCTTCAGCAACCTCAAGAGCTTTTACTCCTCGGTCTGCACGTTCGAGGAGGTAGAAGAATGAGAATAACTGTTTACGATGGTGCTGAAACAATCGGCGGAAACAAGATCTACGTTGAAGAAAACGGCAAGGGAGTTTTCCTGGACTTCGGCATGAACTTTGCTAAATACAGTCAATATTTCCAAGAATTTCTAACAGAGAGGAATGGTAGGGGTATCCACGATCTCATCCACCTCAACCTGATTCCGAAGATAGATGTTTACAGAAAAGACCTGATACCATCCGATTTAGACGTTTCATCCTACCCAAAGCTCAATGTTGAGGCAGTTCTTCTCAGCCACGCCCATCTTGACCACTGCGGGAGCATCGGCCTGCTCAGTGAGAACATCGCCATAGTCGCTTCGCCAATATCCGTTGCCATCCTCAAGGCATTGAGGGACTCCTCACAAGCGAAGATTGGAACGGAGATAGCATACTTCTCTCCCAAAGCACCTCAGGAGGATGGAAGATACCTCAAATCCAAAAGTGGCAATTACGTAGGAAGGAAATTCGTCTCTACTTCTGAATTTTCTGACCATCTCGTGGAGTTCATCTCAAACAGACCCGGAACAAAAGGTATCGAGGCTGGAGAAGTGTCCCACATATCTGACACAGCACTTTCATTCGAGGTTAGAGCATTTGAGGTCGATCACTCAATCTACGGGGCCAATGCATACATCATCTACGGGGATGTGGCAGTATCGTACACCGGAGATCTAAGGCTTCACGGTAAAAACGCTGCCAAAACCAAGGAGTTTGTCAGAAGGAGCAGGGATGCGCAGGTTCTGATTATAGAGGGGACAAGAACTTCGAGAGAAGACGTGAATGAATCTGAAAAAATGGTATTTGAGAACTGTCTCAGGGCTGTTGAGGAGTCAAAAGGTATCGTGATAGCTGATTTCTCACCGAGAAATTTTGAAAGGCTTGAAACTTTTCTGAAAATTGCAAGGATAACCGGGAGAGAGCTTGTTGTAACTGCAAAAGACGCCTACATGCTTCATGCCATCGAGTGTGCTGATGGAGTCTGTAGGATGGAAGATACCTCAAATCCAAAAGTGGCAATTACGTAG
>NZ_JBPLZQ010000114.1:0-12468 GCF_054018175.1 Geoglobus sp. | reverse complement strand
GCTCTTCAGGTTTCCTGCACCGTAGTTGATTATTGCGATCACGTAGCACCAGTTTTCCGGTACTGATTTAAACCTTTTCATGAACTCCCCAGGGTTGTCCGGCCTATTTAAGCGGGAGAAAAATCACGCAAACAATAAATACAAGCTGTGTTCACCTTACCGTGAATGATGAGCCTCGAAGATGAATCCTCGCATGAGGCGGAGAAGGTATGCTGCAGCATCTTTCAGAGGTTTACCGTTGACGAGCTGATGAGACTCGTGAGAGAGAACCAGGAGGACGTTTACATCCTCCTTCACAGGGAGGACAGGGATTTCGTGGACATCTACGTCGGGAAGAACAACAAGGACTTCGGGGAATTCATAGCAATCCCTCTGCCGAAGAGGTTTGCGGTTCTCGAGCCCGACAGGGACTATTTTGAGGTAACGCTCAGGGCCAATGTTGCACTCGCGCTGAGGGGCGAGAAGGATTTTCACGCGTAAAAAATTGAAGAATTCAGTATTCGAGTTCGAACGATGACGCAAGCCCGGCGACGGCTCCGAGTACAACAGCGAAGAAAATGCTCAGATTGAAGAGAGTTCCAGTCTGTGCTGCCTTGTCGTAAATGCCTGCGCTCGACAGGTACATGACGAACGCCAGCCACACGATAAGTCCTCCGACTGCCCCAAACGCCAGCTTGGTTTTTATTGACCTTCCGTAAAAGGATAGCCCGAACCCTGCCACGCACATGCCTATCCAGTGAAACGCTGATACTGCCACGCCGAGTACAAAAACCGGGAGTGCGAACCTCTTCATCCTCCCACCTCCGTGACTATGTACCTGCAGTCCCTCCACATCTCAAGCTGATCGTCGTAGTGCTTAGAGAAGTAGTTGCCGGAGTTTCCTCCCGGAATGACTCCATACATTATCGCCTTTGTGTTGTCGAACGTGGTTATCATCCTCCAGCTGCTGCCGGCCTGGTCCGGCTTGTAGCTGTACCTGAAGTTGTAAACCGTGTACTTTGAGCCGTTCATCTCGAGAACCGGGTAGTTCAGGAACAGCACCTTGGGCGAGAAGGGGTGCACGACAACGAGCCTGTTTATGTCTCCGTACCTCTCGTAGCCGTTCTTCTCAATTCTCTCAACGGCCCTGTCCATTGCCCTCGCGATTATGTCCCACTTGGTCTCCTTTTCTGGAGTTCTGATGTCGTCGAACCATTTGCTGTTCTCGTCGAGGTTCTGGAGCACCCAGAGCTTGGGATACTCGTCCCTGCCAAGTCCGGCCTTGCTGAACTCGTCGTAGAATGTCTCGTTCATGTACTCGTCGAGGAACACCGAGAACACGAGTGCGGCCTTGGAGTCGTGAGTCATTCTGTAGTCCCAGTTCAGGAGCTCACTGACGTACGGCCTTACCCTGTCTGAAAACGGAATCCTATCCAGGTTCTCCTTTATATCCCCGACAATGAACTCGGCCGGCTTGGAGTACACGTCCTTCTGCATCTCGATGAAGTCCTCAACCGTCAGCTTCTTCCCGCTTCTGACCTTCTCTTCGAGCATCTCGTATATTCTCATTCCCCTGTACGGGTCGGCAAAGTACCCGCTGTCCCCGAGGTAGTACTTGAAGTTGTATACCGGCCTCTGGTTTGCGGTCGCCACGAAGTCGGGGTTTAGTAGGTGA
Source organism: Geoglobus sp. (assembly GCF_054018175.1). Taxonomy (NCBI): domain Archaea; kingdom Methanobacteriati; phylum Methanobacteriota; class Archaeoglobi; order Archaeoglobales; family Archaeoglobaceae; genus Geoglobus; species Geoglobus sp. The sequence goes on along the minus strand of NZ_JBPLZQ010000114.1, from coordinate 10,814 downwards.
GGTATCTCCTCGAACGGCACGAAACCCTCCCAGGTTGATATTCCGTAGGGCTTGAACCCCCTCCACTCTCCGTCTCCTCTGCTCCCGTTGAATATCACGTTTCCGGCAACCGGTTCTCCATCTACGTATCTTATCGGGTACTTCCCTGCCGGATAGTATGCCGTGTTTCCGTATCTGTCAATGATCACGAAGTTCTGGGCAGGAACGTAGAACCACCTGAGGGCGTCTATGGCTCCACTGACGTTTCTGGCCTTGTTGAGACCGAATATTGCTTTCAGCTCTGTGGTTGCCGAAAGCCCGGTCCATGCAACGGCAACCCTCACACCGTATTTGTCTATGAGCGGTCCGTGGATGGTCTTCTCCACCACAACCTTTTTCTCCTTGATGCCCTCGTCCGTCAGCATCCTGAGGGTCTTTGTTTCTTTCTGAACCTCGAGCCACTTCCCCTTGTAGAGGTACCTGTCCCCGTCGAACCTGTAGGTGTAGAAGTCTATGACGTCTGCTCCCACGTTGGTGACTCCCCAGGATACGTACCTGTTCTGTCCGATGACGATGACAGGTATTCCGGGGAACGTCACACCCCACACCTCGAAGTCCCCTGCTTTCAGGTGCATTCTGTACCAGACTGGTGGAACGCGGAGGCTGAGGTGCGGATCGTTTGCCAGAATGGGCTTTCCGCTGGCCGTGTACTTCCCTGAGATCAGCCAGTTGTTTGAACCAGCGTTTTCGTCTCTCTCGAAGTTTTTGAGCCAGTCAAGGAGGCTCCTGTTAATGTTGGGTATGTTCTGGTAGATTATCGGGTAGCTGTGGTTGAGCTCATCTGGATACAGCTCTCTGGCTTCGGGAAGCTTTTTCAGTATGTACGCCCTTTCGAGGTCCCAGAAGTCTCCCGTAAGCCCCCACGCGATGAGCTTGTTCACGAGGAACGTGTCAACGGGAGTCCAGGGGTCTGGTCTGTAGTTGAGCAGTTTGAACTCTATGGGTAGCTCTCCGCTGCCGATGTAGTCGTTCACGCCGTCGCAGTATGCCTTCAGCAGGGGTGCGAACTCAGAGTTCTCGAAGTACTTCCATGTGGCCTCAGCAGCCGAGACGAAGTCCATCTTTATGTAGAACTCATCCGTTTCGTTGAGCGACTCTCCGAACACCTAGGAAAGCTCGCCCCTCATCAGCCTTCTTTGAAGATCCATCTGGAACAGCCTGTCCTTTGCCTGCACGTATCCAGTGGCGTAGAACAGGCTTTCCATGTTCTCCGCAGTTATTGTTGGATTTCCGTAGTCGTCGTACTCTATCCTCGCCTTTCCGTACGGCGTGTTCAGCTCAATGCTCTGGAAGTCGCTGTACTTCCAGAACTTTCCGAAGGGTGAGAAGAGGTCCAGGTACAGGGTCATCGGCGTTACGATTATCATGAGCAGAGCTATCGAGAGGAGGGCAACGAACTGTCCCCTCCTGAGCGGTGGCAGTCTCATGAAAGTTATATCTCGGCCTTAGATATATACTTTTTGATAAATCGTGACAGATTTACCGCAACGCCTTTAAACAACTTTGTTAACCAGTTTCGCATGAAGGTTAACGAGAGCAGGGAGCTGTACAGACTAAGCCTGGCCACAGTGATGGCCGCCGTTACAGCTTTGTCGGCCCAGGTGAGCTTCAAGGTAGGACCAGTCCCATACACCATGCAGAACTTCGCCGTAATGCTGTCGGGATTTCTTCTCGGCCCCGTATATGGATTCCTTAGCCAGCTCATCTATCTCGGAATGATAGCAATTGGTCTGCCTTTTGCCGCCGGAGGTGGCGGAATAGGGGTGTTTTTCGGTCACACCGCCGGATTCCTCATTGCTTTTCCAGTATCTGCGTTCCTTGCAGGTCTGTTCGCGAGAAAGCTCGGAAGCAGGACTGTTGCCCTGTGGCTCTCAACGCTGATTGCTGCAGTGCCGATCTACCTGCTTGGATTTGCCGTCTTCTACAGGTTCGCGGTCGGGAATGCTGGTTTATCTGCGTGGGCACAGAGCGCGGTAGAGATGTTCGGAATTCCCGCATGGTCGTTCACGTTCGTGATCTTCGCTGCGACGGTGCTCATCTACATCCCACAGGATATGCTCGTCGATCACCTGCTGGCAGTGGTGGTTTACAGGTACGTGAGAGATCTGCTCGTCCAGAAGGGGATGGAACTCTGATAGAGTTTAAAGTGGAGAGATACACGTACCCGAATGGAGTTCCTGCGATCTCTCGAATGGAGGGAGTCATAGAGGACAGCTGCTTCATCTCTGGAGCGACGGGAAGTGGAAAGAGCACGCTGCTCAGAACCTTCAACGGAATGATCCCAGAGTTCTACGGCGGGGAGTTCGCTGGCAGGGTTAGGGTTTTCGGCGAGCAGCCATCTCCCCGGACTGCCTACCTCGTCATGCAGAATCCGGCCGAGCAGGTGAGCTGCCTGAGGGTGGAGGACGAGCTCGTCTTTCCGGCAGTTCAGCTTGGTGCGAGCGTGAGGGATGCGAGGATAAACGCGAGGGAGCTTGCCGAAGAGATGGGTCTGGCACACCTCCTGGACAGGATGACGTTCGAGCTCTCCACGGGGGAGCTCCAGATGGTGGAGATACTCTCGGCCATGCTTTCCGGCAGGAGGGTGATTCTCATGGACGAACCCTTCGCTCACCTGAGCAGGAGAAATGTGGAGAGGCTGCTGAGGATCCTTGAGGACACATTCGTCGTCGTATCCGACCACCGCATCGAGTTCTCAGCCCGATTCCCTGAGAGGCTGGATCTGGGGATGGAAGTTGAAGAGTTCCCAGAGGTTCGTGGAGATGTGGGTGACGTGGTCTTTCAGGGCTCTGTTGTTCTCAGGGAGAGGGAGCTGGTTGCGGTTGTCGGGGACAACGGATCTGGAAAGACGACGCTGCTCATGAGGGTTGCGCGGGAGATGCGAGGGCAGGGAATTGACCACGGAATCTCCCTGCAGAACCCCAGCTACCACCTGACATCCAGAACGGTTATGGAAGAGGTGAAAAGTCGCGAGCTCATCCGGGACTTCGGGCTTGAGGGTCTGGAGGACAGGCATCCGCAGTCGCTGAGCCAGGGTCAGATGAGGAGGGTGAGCCTGGCGAGAGCGTTCAGACACGACATCCTCCTTCTGGACGAGCCTACCGCCGGGCAGGACGTGAACTTCAGGAACAGGCTCGTCTATCTGCTCAGGAAGCACAGAAAGACAGCACTCATAGCAACTCACGATGAGAACCTCGCAGAGAAGTGCGACAGGGTGGTGGAGCTTTGATCCTCGACAGCCTTGTAAGGGGCCTGAGGGAGGGCGACTTAGAGGGGAGGTGTTCCCTCCTGTCGGCAGTTCTTCTTTCCCTGAGCATTCACACCTCCGGTTTCAGTCCCGTTTACTCCCTTTCAGCGATAGCGGTCTCGACGTACTTCTCCTCCGGAAGGAACCTGAGGCTGATTCTCGCAATGTTGCCTTTTCTACTCCTCGTCCTGATTTCGGGCGCGTTCTTCAGCTTCGAGTACTCTCTCTCGTCCTCACTGGCCTTTGCAGGTATAATTTCCGCTGGAGCGATCGTCTACTCGTCAAGCGTGTCCGAGCTTGGGGGTGCGATGGTATTCTTCAGAGTGCCCGAGAGGTTCGTCGTGGTGGTTCAGATGGCCGTCGCAACACTTCCGCTTCTCGCAAACGACCTGAAAAACGTGTGGCTCGTCACTGAGGGCAGGGGGCTGGAGAGGTACGCGGTGGCCATGAAGGCGTTCATCTCCACAGCGGTTCTGAGGGCACTGAACATGGCCGAGGCACTCTACTCGAAGTCCTTCAGCTACCGCGCAGTTTTTGCGATCCGAAGGCCGGACGGAAAGAGTCTCCTCATGCTCGGAGTATCTCTTCTTTTATTCCTCTCCACACTTCCTCGAGCTCTCTCTCTTCTGCCGTGACCCTGTACCTTCCGTCATCTCTCTTCTCGAGAAATCCCCTGCTGGCGAGGAAGTCGACCTGGGCAATGGTCTCGGACATTATCAGGAAAAGCTGCGTCATGTCATCGAAGAGCGTCGTGGCGATTTCGAATGCGGTCTTGCCCTCAGCCACGTCAAGAACCTGAAAGCTCCTGCTCTCGAAGCTCGTTACGTACTCCTCAATCACCCTCCTGTGATCGTTTATGGTACTTCTGTGCCCCGGGTAAACCCTGCTCACCTCGAGCCGGTAGAGCTTCCTCAGTGTGTCTAAGTACTGCTCGAGGACGGGCATCCTCTCAATCTCGTTCGTCGGCTCTATGACCGGGTTGGGAGTTATGCCGTTCAGCAGTATGTCTCCCGAGAAGAGCGACCCGCTCTCCCTGTGGTAGAGTGCTATGTGGCCGTATGAGTGTCCTGGAACGTGGATTACCTCGAGAATGTCTCCGTTTGCCCTTATCCTGTCGCCGACCTTTCCACAGCACGTGCAGGGCTCCACGAGTCCGGCGTACTTCTTCTCTGCTCTTTCCATCATTCTCTCCGCAAGCACCTCTGGCATGCCCTCGAGGCTGAAGTGCGCATAGACGAGCTCGAAGTACCTTTTCTCGGCATCGTAGAGCTTGTAGCACGCGTTCTCGTGGGCCATCACATTCCTGAAGAGGTATGCCGAGCCGAAGTGGTCGGCGTGGGGGTGAGAGATCACGAGCCTGGCACTTTCGAAGTCGAGGTTCACCTCGTCAAGCGCCCTTTTCAGCATGTCTACTGACTGGGGAAGATTTATTCCAGAATCGAAAACAACTTCCCTGTTTATTATGTAAACGTTAGTTTCTCCAGCGGGATACGGGTTGAAGACCTTTGCAGTTCTCACTTCCATCTAAGGAAAATTTATAACCTGACATATTAACCTTACCTCATGGCTCTTGACGCTCTCAAGGACGTTGTCAGAAAAATCGCAAGATCATCCTCAATTGATAAACATCTCGTTGATGAGGTCGTTAAGGACATTCAGAGGGCTTTGATCAGGGCTGATGTTAACGTAAGGCAGGTCAAGGAGATAACCGATGCGATCAGGAAAAGAGCCCTGAGCGATGAACCCCTGAAGAGCCTGAACCCGAGGGAGCACATCATCAAGATCGTTTACGAAGAGCTGCTGAAGGGGGTCGGAGAGGGCCTTGAGATCCCCCTCGAAAAGGCCAGAATTATGCTCGTCGGTCTGCAGGGGAGCGGAAAGACAACAACGACCGCAAAGCTTGCCAAGTACTTCAAGGACAGGGGAATGAAGACCGCCGTTATAGCTGCAGATACCTGGAGGCCCGCTGCCTACGACCAGCTAAAACAGCTTGCAGAAACCATCGGCGTTGGATTTTATGGGGACAGGAATGAGAAGGATGCCGTCAAGATTGTCAGGAACGGGCTTGAGGAGCTGAAGGACTACGACATGATAATAATCGACACCGCAGGAAGACATGCGCTCGAGGATGAGCTGATCAGGGAGATGATCGAGATCGAGAAGGTTGCAAAGCCTGACTACAAGTTTCTGGTGCTCGACGCTGCAATAGGCCAGCTCGCCTCCAAGCAGGCACAGGCTTTCCACGATGCGATAGGCATAGACGGGATAATCATAACGAAGTTCGACGGAACCGCCAAGGGTGGAGGTGCCCTATCGGCAGCGAGGCAGATTCAGATACCCATAGCATTCATTGGCTCTGGAGAGAGGGTTGACGACCTCGATCGCTTCGATCCTGCCGGCTTTATCTCGAGACTGCTTGGAATGGGGGACATAAAGGCTCTGCTCGAGAAGATAGAGCGGATAACTCAGGAGGAGGAGCTCGACCCGGAGAAGTTCCTCAAGGGGGAGTTCACGCTGAAGGACGTTTACAAGCAGATTGAGGCGATGAACAAGATGGGGCCGATAAGGAAGATATTCGAAATGCTCCCCCTGGGCATGTCGGTGAAGGTTGACGATGACGCCCTGGAAATGACTCAGGAGAAGATGAAGAGGTTCAGGGTGATAATGGACTCGATGACTGAAGAGGAGCTGCTGAATCCTAAAATCATAGATGGTTCGAGGATAAGGCGCATCGCCATCGGCAGCGGGACGTCCCCGCAGGAGGTCAAGGAGCTGCTGAAGTACTACAACACCATGAAGAGCCTGATGAAGAGGATGAAGAAGGGCAGGCTGCCGATAAAGGGGCTGAAGATGGGGTTCTGAAGGCTTTCTAACCTTATTTTTTCTGCTTCGAAAATATTTAAGTATTAATTAAACGCTACTTAATTACGTGGGCACGATAACCATATCGCTGAACGATGAAATTGAGAGAAAGCTGAGAGAACATGCAAGAGATGGGGGCAAGGGAGCACTGTCCAGAGTCATAGAGCAGGCTCTCAGGCTTTACTTCTCGAAGATTGAAGAATACAAAATTGTTTTCAGAGCTTTTAAAGGAGATGAGCAGGTTGCAGAGGCGGAAAATCTGGAAGAGCTGGCAGAAATTCTTAAGGCAAAGAACATAGACCCGAGGGAGGTCACCATTCTGTCCTCAAAGCCGGTGAAGCCCGTGGTGAGGAGAGGATGGAGATAGTGGATGGCACACCGCTGATCGAGATCCGCATAGAAAACCCGCTGCTTTCCATGTCGTTTCCTGAAGATGGCAGCGTTCTTGCACTGATTGACACGGGATTCGAGGGATTTGCAATAGTCCCTGAAGATGTGTTCAGAAGTGCCGGTTTCAGCGAACTCAGGCTTGTGGAGCGAAATCTGCTGATGCCGGACAGGCGAGTCGTGAAGTCCACTGGAGCATTTGGCAGGATTGTCGTGACTTCCCTCAGCACCTACAGGGATGGGTTTATTGAAACGTCGGAAAATGTTGAGGAGGTTGTTCTGGGGGCCGAATTTCTCAGAGGGTTCAGAATAACTCTCGATTACTGCACCGCATCGATTTCCATCAGCCAGTGCTGAGTGCCTGCAATAGCTTTATCTTCCATCGCATCAGAACATTCCAGAATGATAATTGCGGGAATTGACGAGGCAGGAAAGGGTCCGGTTATTGGCCCGCTCGTGGTTTGCGGTGTTGCGTGTGATGAAAAGCTGTTGAAAAAGCTCGTTGATCTTGGAGTCCGGGACTCAAAGAAGCTAACGCCGAAAAGGAGAAAGGAGATCGCTGAGGAGCTGAAAAAAGTTGTGAAATGGGAAGCTGTAGTTATTCAGCCAGCAGAACTCGACAGGATGATGGAGGACAGGACAGTAAATGAGATCCTGAAGGAACCATGTGCCAGAATCATATCCGGGCTCAATCCGGATGTGGCATTAGTGGACAGCTTTGACGTCAGGCATGAGAGGCTTGCGGAAGAGCTTGAAAGGCTGACCGGAAAGAAGGTTGTTGCGAAGCATTATGGTGAAGAAGAGCCTGTTGTTGCTGCTGCCTCGATAATTGCCAAATGCCTCAGAGATGAGATGGTTGAAAGGCTGAAGGAGAAATACGGAGATTTCGGGAGCGGATATGCTTCGGACGAAAGGACAAGGAAGTGGCTGGAGGAGAGGCTGAAAAACGGTGAGGTTCCGGATATAGTTCGAAGGAAGTGGAAGACCGTTGACAGGATGATGAATGGTTTGAAGCAGAAGAGCCTGCATGAGTTCTGAGCCAGTTCTCTGCCGATTTGGTCGTCAGAGTATTTCGACAGTTAGGTCCGACACTTCACTGATTTCCGAAAAGTCACTATCCTTGGTTACCAGTTTTTCACCTCTGTTGATGCATATTGCGGCTATTAGCAGGTCAGGCACAGATTTCGGCTTGCCAATTTTTCTCATGAGCCTTTGAAGTTTTATTGCAAGGACTTGGTCTTCTGGCGTTATTGTGTAGATTTTGCCCTTTAGACCTTTGTAATTCAGGATTGGTGGGAACTCCATGGCGGTGACGATTGTTATGTTTTCTGGGATTTCCTCGCCGTTTTTATACCTCTCTATGGCGATACTGGTGTCGATTACTGTGTTGATCACCGTTTGATCCTCTCCCTGGCTCTGTTCCTGATCTCTTTAAGCTTTTTCAGTTCATCTTCGAGATCCACATCCTCTGAAGAGGCAAGCATGTTCAGAAGGTCTTTTGACACAGATCCGCTAATCATTTCATCGAAAGTCATCTTAGCAATAAGTTCAGCCGTAATTCTTTCTTTAATTTCCGGATTTTTTCGGATCAGCTCTTCGAGTTCATCGGGGACCTCAATCATGATCTGTTTTGGCATGTTAGTGTGTTGGCTTTTAAAACTTATAAAACTTGGCCAAGCCTTTGTCGTGTGGCAAGTTTTTTAATTGAACTGGCCTAAAATTCGACCATGGCCTACGAAGATCTCAGGGAGTTCATTGCCAGGCTCGAGCAGGAGGGCGAGCTGGCGAGGATAACGCGTGAGGTTAGCGTTGAGCTTGAAATCACCGAGATTGCTGACAGGGCGGTCAAGCAGGGTGGAAAGGCTCTGCTTTTCGAGAACCCGAAGGGCTATAGCATTCCTGTTTTGATAAACGCATTTGCGAGCGATAAGCGCGTCAGGCTCGCCCTTGAGACTGAAAGGCTCGAGAGCATCGGAGAAAAGCTTGTGGAGCTTGCGAGGATGAAGCCCGAGTCGGTCCTCGATGGCCTCAAAGCATTATCCTCGGCAAAGGACCTGGTGAGCTTTATCCCGAAGAAGGTGAGGAATGGACCTGTGAAGGAAGTCGTGGATCACAATCCCAACCTGCTGAAATTCCCGATTCTGAAGTGCTGGCCTCAGGATGGCGGGAGGTTCATAACGTTTCCCGTCGTAATCACCAGGGACCCTGAGACAGATGTGCTAAACGCGGGAATGTAAAGGATGCAGGTTTTTGATGAAAAGACCACGGGCATGCACTGGCAGATTCACAAGCACGGGGCGCTGCACTACAAAAAGCTGAAGGAGATGGGGGTGGACAAACTTGAGGTTGCCGTCGCAATTGGCGTTGACCCTGCAACGCTCTACTCTGCAACCGCACCGCTGCCGGAGAACATGAGCGAGTTCATGCTCGCGGGCTTCATCAGGAAGAAAAGGCTGAAGATGGTTGATTGCGAGACTGTGGACCTGCAGGTCCCAGCAACGGCAGAAATCGTGCTCGAGGGCTACGTGAAGCTCGATGAATTCAGGACTGAGGGACCTTTCGGTGACCACACCGGCTACTACACGCCGGCAGAGCCGTATCCCGTGTTTCATGTTGAATGCGTAACCCACCGCGAGAACCCGATTTATCATGCTACAGTGGTCGGAAAACCACCAATGGAGGACGCGTGGCTCGGGAAAGCCACGGAGAGAATATTCCTGCCCATGATAAAGATGATCCACCCTGACATCGTGGACATCAACCTTCCGATCTCGGCTACGTTCCACAATCTGGCCATAGTCTCGATAAAGAAGCGCTATCCGGGGCACGCGAGGAAGGTCATGTTCTCGATATGGGGCACGGGAATGCTAAGCCTGACGAAGGTTGTGATTGTTGTGGACGATGATGTGAATGTGCACGACATGAATGAGGTGATGTGGGCCGTTACGAGCAGGTTTGACCCTGCGAGAGATGTGGTCGTCATTCCAGACTCACCCCTCGACAGCCTTGATCATGCCTCGTACAAACCAAACCTTGGAGGAAAGCTGGGTATTGATGCGACGAAGAAGTGGAAGGAGGAGGGCTACGAGAGGGAGTGGCCCGACGTGGTTGAGATGGATGAGGATACGAGGAAGAAGGTTGATGGCTACTGGGATGAGATTAGGAGGCTGATATTCGGCTAAAACTTCTTCAGCCTGTATGTTACAAGGAACCCTTCATCATCTTCCCCGTAGTCCACTATCTCCGCATAGACCTCCTGAACCACGTCTTCGAAGTCGTCCTCGTATCCTGCATACCTCGCGACAGCTTCTGGCACGTGGTGTCGGTTGAACACCTCGGTTTCTTCCCTGAACTTGAGCAGCTCGGTGAACCTGATCTTTTCGCTTTTGTAGCCATTCTTCTCAATCCACCTCTTTATGTACGGGCAGGAAATGAGAATTTCGTCGAATCTCTCAGCATACTTCAATGCGAACTCCACTAACTGTCCGGCATATTCCTGTCCACCGAATCCCTCTGCGGGTGAGCGTGTCTATCAGGTAGATTCCGCTCTCTTCAGCCTCGTAGTTCAGCCACGAAACAGTCCTGCCATCAACCTTCAGGATGGTTCTCCGATCGGAAATCTCAAAATTCATGCCGGAATTTTGCCAGAATCGTAAAAGAAATTTCTACTTCCTTGTCATCCTGATTACTCTTCCTATCTCCCTCGCAAGGTCTCCGTTGAATACGATCTTCACCGAGCTGTCCCTGCTTTTCACAACGAGCTCGATCCACTCGTCTCCTGCCTCACCCCTCACGGAGTTTATCTCGAGCTTCTCCATCTCGTTGCACCAGCTCACGTAGGTTTCGGGATTGGAGGACCTTATTTCCACGGAGACGAAAGGGATGTCCCAGTCCTCACCCCTCGCGAGCTCCTTAGCGTAGCTGTGGAGCCTTTCTCTCACTATCACGCACTTCACCCCGAAAGCTCGTCGTTGCTAATAAAATACCTTTTCTGGTTTTGTTAAGGCTTTCAAAATCACCGGAGAGGGCCATGGTTTTTAAGCAATCCCGCAAAAGTTATGGCCAATGATAAACTACCTCCTCCTGATCATCGCGGTTATGGCGGTCTCTTCAGCCTCAATACTCGCGGTTCTTGCCGGTGCTCCCGGAACGGTTGCGAGCTTCTGGAGGTTTCTGATCTCCTCCATTCTAATGCTCGCGATCTACAGGGTCTTTCCCACCAGAAAAGTGATGAGGTACTCTTTCGTCTCCGGCTTTGCCCTCGCACTGCACATGTCTG
>NZ_JBPLZQ010000113.1:0-7040 GCF_054018175.1 Geoglobus sp. | reverse complement strand
ACGATGGCTTCGAGGCACGGCCCCGCGTTGCCACCGCCAGCCCACGGCTCCTCCTTGTAAACGATGTCCTCCTTTTTCACCCCAAGCTCATTCAGGAGTTCCGTGCAGTACCTCACCGTCTCGTTCTTCCAGTATACCTCCCTGTCAGGGTAGTTGAACGCGTGATGGGCCATCATCTCGAAGAGGGTGAGGTGCCTCCCGGTCCTTCCGACTGAATCGAGATCGTCCATTCTGATGCACGGCTGAGAGATCGTGAGGGGATTCGCAGGAGGGGGTGCAACCCCTGATGTGACGAACGGCTGAAAGTCGGCTATGCTGGCGATGGTGAGGTATATGTCGTCTCTCCACCTTGCGACTACAGGATATCTGTCTATCCTTTTGTGCCCGTTCCTCTCGAAGAACGACAGGTAGAACTCCCTCATCTCGGCGAGCGTGAACTTCCTGTTGAAAACGGGACTGCCGATGAAAGTGTACGTTCCGCAGGGAGGATCCCCGCAAACCTCTCTGCTCTCATCAGCTGTCCAGAAATACTTACCGCAGCTGGGACACTTTTTCCTCACGAATCCGTTTTCTGTCAGGTACGTGATGTCGAGATACTCCTTGTCCAGACTCATCAGAAATAGGGAAAAATGGTGGGATATAATCTTTACTCTTTGAGGGACCTTCTCAGCTCGAAATACTTTTCGGGGGAAATCGTGTCGGAGTAAACCGTGCAGGAAACCTCGAACTCGTCTGCCACGACCGTTTTAGAGGCGAATGCTCTGATTCCGGACCTACTTCCCTGAACGCTGCCGAGGGTGTACCCCTTTCCGACGAGCTCCCTTATCGTTTCGAGGCTTGCGTCGTACACGTAAACGTTCACAGCCTTCTTGGATGCAAAAACCTCTTTCACGTCCCGAATAAACTCTGAAACCGCATCCTCTACGTCCATGCTGGTGGGTTGAAAGAGGTAGTATTTAAGCGATTCCTATCTCGTCCTCGTAAAGGTAGCAGCTCGGGTCGTCGCCCCACAGGTCTCCTTTCCTCATGGCCCTGAGCCTGAATCCTCCGCACACGCTCTTGAACCCGCATCGCCCGCACCTGTACCCTCTGATGTGCTTTTCCTTCTCCCGGAGTTTAACGAGCAGCTCGTCGCTCGGGTTCAGCCATATCTCGCTGAATCTCCTTTCCCTTATGTTTCCCACCGTGTAATCGAACCAGAACTGGTTTGGATGGACGTTTCCGAACATGTCGACGTCGGCAATCCTGTATCCGGAGTTGTCTCCGCCTCTGTACTTCAGGAACTCAAGGGCATCTTCAGCAAGACCCTCATCAATTTCCTTCAGCTTCAGGTAAAAGAACACACCGTCGGCAGGGTTGTCCACGGTCAGTATCTCGGTGACCTCTCCATCGTCTCTCAGCTCGATCGCCTTTCTGAACAGCCACTCCATGAGCTCCCTTCTCTCGGCAAATGCTATGTCGATCTCGAAGTCTGCCCTTCCCGATGGCACGAGGTGGTACAGGCAGAACCGGGGGATCTCGTTTTCAACTAAAAGGTCGATCACCCCGGGAACGTCTTTCAGGTTGTACCTCGTTACCGTGAATCTGATTCCGGTGAGAATTCCCGCTTCCTTGGCGTTGACGAGTCCATCGAAAGCCCGTTCAAATGCGCCCTTCAGCCCCCTGAACCTGTCGTTCGTCTCGGCCATTCCGTCCAGGCTCACCCCGACGTAATCAACACCTGCCTCAGCGAGTCTGTCCGCGGTCTCACCGTCTATTAGGGTTCCGTTTGTAGAGAGGGAGACATGAAGCTTCTTTGACTTGGCGTACTCTATGAGTTCGAATATGTCCTCTCTCATCAGCGGCTCTCCGCCGCTGAGAAGCAGAACGGGGACACCCATTTCTGCCAGGTCGTCTATGAATGCGATCGCCTCGTCGTGGGTTAGCTCCCCCCTCTTCCTCGCACCAGCATCGGCGTAGCAGTGCACGCACTTCAGATTGCATCTCGCCGTGACGTTCCACACGGTTACCGGAACTGGCCTCCTGCTGGCCTCGACAAGCCGGGAGGGGATTTTCTCCCTGCTCTTGTACGTGAGCCTCTCCGAAACGGTAACCTCTCCTCCAACCATCTTGCTGAGGGCAATCATCCTCACAACCTCTCTGCAAGGAACATCGTTATGTCTTTTATATTTAATCCCCCGTCCCCGTTCTTCAGGTTCCTGTAGCAGTAGGGGCAGGATGTGACAATAACATCAGCGTTCGTGGCCTTCAGCTGCTCTATCCTTTTCGATCTGACTGCTCTCGATATCTCCTTGTAGGACAGCTTGACCCCACCTCCTCCTCCGCAGCAGAACGTGTTCAGACCGTGTTTTTCTGCCTCGACGAGCTCTCCTGCCCTGGAAAGAACCTTCCGGGGCTCGTTCACTATGCCCATGTGCCTCGCAAGGTGACACGAGTCATGATACACTATCCTGATGCTGTCTTTGCTCAGCTCGATATTATCCACGTTTTCGGCCAGAAACTGGACGATGTGCAGGACCTCTGCATTCAGCCCCCCGAACCTCTCATAATCTTTTTTCAGTGTTCTGTAGCACCCGGGACAGTTGACGACTATTTTCTTAGCCCCTGTCTTTTTGAGAACCTCTTTCAGCCTCGTGTAGTTTCTCCTGGCGTACCTGTCATCCCCACCTATCCTCAGGGACGTCGATCCGCAGCAGTACATGAATTCCACCGCGAAGCTAACGCCAATCGCGCGCAGGACCTTCAGGGTGCTCTCGAATATCTCCCTCTCCTTCACGACCGACGTGCATCCGGGATAGTATATCACATCAACCTGAGTTTCAGGATCGTGGCCGGCAATGTGGATGCCGTACGGATTGCCGTACTGCTCCATCCTCTCCAGCAGGACTCCGTGCCTCTCCGGAAGTATGCAGTTCTCCGCGTACCTCCTTCTCGCGCTCTCTATCTCGCCCGTGATGTCTACGGCGGAGGGACAGACCACCTCACATATCCCGCATGTCAGGCATGTGTACAGGGCTTTGACGACCTCATCATCGTCTTCCGTGTACTGAAGAAGCAGCAACCTTCCCCTCGGGCTGAGGTGCTCCCATCCGGTTACTATGTATGTGGGGCATGAGGCAACGCACCTGCCGCACTTTGCGCACCTCAGATTCCAAATTTCCCGGGGTTCATAATATTCAGCGGATCCAGACAATATTTCAACCTCCTGTATACCTCTCTTCCCCTCAGGAATGTCCACCTCTTTGCCACACCGTGCTCTCCCACGGTGGCTCCCAGTTTTCTGGCCAGACTGTAGAGCTCGTCTGCCATCCTGAGACTCTCGGCCGGATCGTCCGAGACTATGGCGGGGTGGATGTTGGCAGTGTCCATGTGGCCGTATATGAAGACCTCCGCCTTGCCATCCCTTTCAACCCTTCTGATCTCCGTAATGAACTCTGCCAGTCTCGAAAACGGGACTGCAAAGTCCTCACCAGCATAAACCCTTGTTCCTTTTTTCGCTATTTCTGCTCCGAGGGTCTCTCTCCTCGTCCAGAACCTCCTTTCGTCCTCTCCCTCGAGCACCTCCGCGTGGAGTGAGGAAATCAGGTTTTCGATGGATCGACTCCCTCCAAAAACCTCAACGGCGAGGTAATGAGATTCCTGAAGTCCGATCAGTGAAGCACACCTCTCGTCTATGTACTCGACGGCGTCCGGGAGACATCTGAGAATCTTTCTGAGGCCATCCAGCATTTCGTTCAGACTGTCGAATCTGATCAGGTATGTCACGCTCGATTCAGGGGCGGGCAGGGCCCTGAGATACACCCCTGTTATCACCCCGAGTGTGCCCTCGCTACCGATGAAGAGCTGGCTCGACAGTCCCGGGACCCTGTGCGTCTCGCCGGGCATTCTTACGATCTTGCCATCCGGGAGAACGACGTTCATTCCGACAACATAGTTTCTAATGGTTCCGTACTTCAGCCCCCTTTTGCCGCTGCCGTTATTCGCCACGAATCCTCCTATGGTTGCAATTCTGACACTTCCCGGCTCTGTCGGAATGAACAGGTCGTGCTTCGCCAGTTCGTCCTTTATATCACCTATTATCGCTCCAGCCTCAGCATAAACAATCATGTCGTCTTCATTCACTTCGATCCTGCTCATCTTCTTCATATCAACGACGATTGCGTTTTCAGGCACGGCTCCTCCGGCAGTGCCGCTACCGGAACCTCTCGGGACGACAGGTATCCCGTGTTTTCCGCACAGCCTGAGGAGCCTGGAAATCTCCCTCTCGTTTTCGGGCCTCACAACTCCTATTGCTCTGCCGAAAAATGGGCTTGCATCTGTTGAGTACACCTCAAGGGCCCGCGTCCCGTAAAGAACGTCATCCTCTCCGAATATCTCCTTCAGCGAGTTCTCCAAGCCTGTGCCAAGCACAATGTAATGATGCCACCAAAACTTAAATTTTTTTCCGGAATAAGAATAATAATTAATTGTTTAGATTACAGGATGATCTCGATTCCCAGCTTTTCCGCGAGCTCCTTGTATCTGTTCCTTATGGTGACCTCCGTGACTCCTGCCACCTCTGCAACCTCTCTCTGGGTCCTCCTTTCACCGCTGAGTATCGACGCTATGTAAATCGCAGCCGCAGCCACGCCTGTTGGTCCCCTTCCGCTCGTGAGCTCCTTCTCCTCAGCCTTCTTGATTATCTCTATTGCCTTCTTCTGCACCTCGCCGCTCAGTCCGAGGGCCGTGCAGAACCTCGGGATGTAGTCTGCAGGGCTCGTTGGCATCAGCTTCAGTCCGAGCTCCCTCGCGATGAACCTGTATGTTCTACCGACCTCCTTTCTGTCAACTCTCGAATACGCGGCTATTTCGTCGAGCGTTCTCGGAACTCCCGCCTGCCTGCATGCAGCATAAAGCGCGGCTGCTACGACACCCTCTATGCTCCTCCCCCTTACAAGGTTCTTCTCGACCGACTTCCTGTATATGACAGAGGCAATCTCCCTCACACTCTTGGGAAGACCGAGAGCTGAGGCAAGCCTGTCGAGCTCGGAAAGAGCGAAGGCCAGATTCCTCTCGGTAGCGTTGCTTATCCTTATCCTCCTCTGCCACTTCCTCAGCCTGAAGAGCTGCGCCCTGTTTCTGACTGATATCGCCTTGCCGTAGTAGTCCTTGTTACCCCAGTCGATTATCGTTGAGAGTCCCTTGTCGTGGATGGTGTATGTTATCGGAGCCCCTACCCTCGCCCTCTTTTCTTTCTGCTCGCTGTCGAAGGCCCTCCACTCCGGACCGCTGTCTATGTAGGTTTCCTCAATAACCAGACCGCAATCCTGACAGATGAACTCACCCCTCCTGTAGTCCCTAATGAGCCTCGGACTGCCGCACTCGGGACAGACCTCAATGGTTTCTTCCCTTTCTACTTCCTTTCTTTCTACTTCCTTTTCTACTTCCCTTCTTTCGATTTCCCTTTCCCTTACCTTTTCCACCTCTACCATTATCCACCACCACAAACAGAGTATCCTCATCAATGAATTTTCTGACAGCGGGCCTGACAACAATGTACGGACTGTTTACAGGCCCTATGATGTCATAAACAAACCCAACTTTCTCCATTTTTCTGTTGAAAACATCGACGCCGGTTTTTGGCAGGTTTCTTGGATCTGCAATAACAATGATGTTGCCCGTCTTGGACTGGTGCAAAACCCTCCCTATCTGTCTGAGCACAAGTTAGTGGTTGGTATTTCGCACTATATAAATTTTTCGAAACAGATATATTTTAAATTCCCTGCCTCCATATATATTTTTTCGAGAGTGCTGTGAACTCATGGCAGCGTGAAGTACCTTGAGAGCAGTCTTGCCTTTTCCCGTCCCACTGCCTGTTCGAGTTCGCGCAAATTTTCGAATGGCCTTTTCGCGACTACTGTAGACGCAGTGGCTTTTCCTATCCCCGGAACTGCCTGTATCTGGTAGAGCCTCGCTTCATTGATGCTCACAACGGGAACTCCGGTTATGCTTCTCCTTCCGTAATCGACGACCCTTGCGTCGATCATCTCCCCCCTCCTGAACGTCCCGTAAACTCCGACGAGCAGCGGATACGTGGCGAGCTGTCTCGCGAAACTGATTCTCCCCGAGATATCCTCGACCCTAAGGTCTGTTAGCAGCCTTCCCCTTGGCACAATTCTCTCAAGCATTTTTCTGTCAAAGTTAGATCTTATCCTTTCCTTAAACACTCTGAAGTACCTCTTGTGCCTCCTGACGTTCCTCTCTCCCAGCTCGGCCATCGGCGTGAATGGAAAAATTTTCACCTGCCTGAGGTTGACCCTTCTGACGAGCAGACCTCTTTCAAGAATCTCCATGAGGAACTCGTAGTTCTTTTCAAATGTCTCTTTGGTCTCCCCCTTCAGTCCGAACACGAAGTTTATTCCCGGCAGAAAGTACGGCAGGCCGTTGTAGCCCACTCCTCGTCCATACCTGTTTATCAGCTCTACCGCAGACATTACGTCGTCCGGCGTCGCAAGGAGGCTGTTCTTCTCGATAACCCTCTCATCGGCGCTTTCCATCCCCATTGCAGCAACGTTTCCCGGGGTCTGGTAGGTCACTATTGTCTTTACTATTTCCCTGCTCTCGTCCGGATACTCTGCTATGGTCTTCGGGTTCACGTTGTCAAGGTGCAGGGTCCTGATCTTCGGACACTCTCTCCATATTGCCCGGTGGAAGTTTGCCATGAAATCCGGATCGGGTCGCGGGATATCCATGCTGAAGTCGGCCATGTACGTGAAGAAGTCGGTCTGGTTTCCGAGCCTGAAATGCCTCGCTCCGTGGTCGTACAGTGCCTTTATCTCTGCCAGAACTGCCTTCGGGTCCCTCATTGATAACCTGTGGATCCTTTCTATGCAGAAACTGCATCTCTTCCAGTAGCACCCCTTGTACGTCTCAATCTCGCAGATAACGTGGGGAAAGTCAGGGTGCTGTGTGATCATCTTCGCCCCTAAAAGTGAAAGCTCGTTCACGAAGTTCCTGGTGTGATCCCTCACAGCTCCACCGAGAAGCTCGTAGAGTCTGTG
>NZ_JBPLZQ010000112.1:0-34365 GCF_054018175.1 Geoglobus sp. | reverse complement strand
TATTATGTCTGACTTCATCCTGACGAGGATCGCGGCATAAAGCAGAACCCTTCCGGAGATCCTGAGGTCGAGTTTCCTCGCTTTCTCAAGCTCCTCGAGAAACTTGTCGGCCACATCCACCACGTCTATGTTGAGCGGATCTATCTCGCCTTTCCTGGCGAGGTTGTAGAGCATCTCTACTGGATCATCGATGCTCTCCTTATCCCAGTCACCTGCGATGAGTTATCCCTCCCCATCGTGACACCGACAATCGCATCTGCCTGCTCGAGCATGGGCTTCCTGAGTGAGACGACTATGAACTGCGCCCTCGAGGACATCTCCTTTATCATCCTCGCAAGCCTCGCGACATTGACTCCGTCCAGAAACATGTCCACCTCGTCGAAGGCGTAGAACGGGGCTGGTTTGTATCGCTGAATTGCGAAGATGAACGCCAGGGCGACGAGGCTCTTCTCCCCACCGCTCATCTGCTCCAGTCTCTGCACGGGCTTTCCGTAGGGTTTGACCTTCATGTGCAGGCCGGAGTTGAACGGGTCTTCGCGATCGTCGAGGTACAGCTCTCCCTCCCCGTTTGTGAGCTTTGCTATTATGTCCTTGAAGTTCTCGTTTATGGCGTTGAACACCTCGAAAAACTTCTCCTTCTTCATCCTGTCGTACCTGTCTATTCTCTCGAGAATCTCGCTTCTCTCCTTTTCGAGCGTCAGTTTTCTCGAGTACAATTCCTCCCACCTTGTTTTCACCTCGTCGTACTCGTGTATCGCCTTCATGTTCACCTCTCCGAACCCTGAGAGTTCGCCTTCCACCTCTTCGAGCTCTCTGACCACTTCCTCTCTGCTCATTGTCGGCTCTACGTCTGGTAGCGAGCCCACCTCCTGCTCAATCGTTCTGATCACGTCATTCCTCGCTTTGATTTTTTCGTCGAATCCGGTTATGTCATACTCGAGCTTTCTCTCCTCGTTCTCCAGATCCTTCAGCCTTCCGAAGAGAGCGTCCCTCTCGTCTCTGAGCTCCCTTATTGCCTCACCAAGTCTTTCCTCTTCCTCTTTAAGCGACTTCATCAATTCTCTCAGCTCGCTGGCTTTTGCTCTTCCTTCCTCTATCTTGTTCCTGTAATTCGAGACCGTTCTGTCTATTTCGCTCACTCGCCTCTCCTTCTCCTCGAGTTCTTTCTCAGCCTGTCTGATCTCAAGCTCCTTTTTCTCTATCTCGGACTCTATCTTTATCAGCCCCTCTCTCGCGACACTGTACTGGCTCCTTAGCCTTTCAAGCTCTTCCGTGAGTCTGGGCAGTGCACTTCCCTTCATCTTTCTGTTGAGCTCGTCGAGGTGTTTTTCTACATCGGCAAGAATTCCGTCAATCTCTCCTATCGCCTTCTCGACTTCCTGTATCTTCTGTCCGAGCTCTCTCCTCTCCCTCTCTCTTTCCTCTATTCTGTTGATGATCTCCTGCTCTCTCGCTGCAACACTTTCGAGTCTGGCGTTCAATACTTTTACCTCGTTTTCCGCTCTTCTCAACGCCTCTTCGAGCTCCCTAACTCTCGACTGCGCCTCCCTCCACGAGTCCTCTACCTTTCTTAGCTCTCCAACCAGGAGGGCCTTTTTTGAGTTGAGGATCGTTATCTCCTCGGATACTCTCTTCTCCCTCTCCAGGAGTTCCTTCGATATGAGCAGTCCCTTCTTTCTGTCCACGCTTCCTCCAGTTATCGCACCGCTTTTCTCTATGAGCTCTCCGTCGAGGGTGACAATCCTCCTGCCGTCCATTATCCTCTTGGCGTTTTCCACGGTGTCGACTACCAGCGTGTCCCTGAAGACGAAGTTGAAAACCGGCCTGAATTTCGGTTCACATCTCACCAGGTTTACCGCGTAGTCGATGACGCCCTTCTCGTTCAGAACCTTCCTGTCGAGCTTTATTTTATCGAAGTTTTTCCTTATCTTGTTCAGAGGGAGAAACGTGGCTCTTCCACCTCGTATCTGCTTGAGGTAGTTGATGGCTCTTATGGCGTCGTCCTCGTTCTCTACCACGATGAAGTTGAGCGCGTTTCCGGCTGCAATCTCGAGGGCAAGTGCATACCTCTCGTCCACCTCCGCGAGCTGGGCAACTATCCCGAATATTCCCGGGAGGGCCTTCTTCTCCTTTGCCTCGAGTACGAGTTCAACTGCCCTGCCGAACGTCGCCTCGTATGCGGAGAGCTCGGCCTTAACCTTCGCGAGCTCGAGCTCCTTCTGCTTTATCTCCTCATCCAATGCCGAAATCTGGTTCCTGAGTTCGAACATCTTTTTGTCTATTGAGTTCCTGCTGGACACCTCTCTCGCGAGCTGGGACTCGGCTTTTTCGATCTCCCTCCTCTTCGCGTCAATTTCGTTCCTTATCGAGGCGTACTCGCTTCGTATTCTCGTTAGCTCAGCGTCGTATTCCTCTATCTCTATGGATATCCTCCTTATTCCCTCGTAAATCCTGTCCCTCTCCCTGAGAAGCTCCGACCTTCTCGACCGCAGGTTATCTGCCTTCCCGGTGAGCTCCATTATCCTGTCCCTGATCTCCTTTTCCTCCCCGCTCAGCTTCTCTATCTGTTCTCTGACCCTCTCCATCTGGAGGTTCAGCTTCTCTATCGACTCGTCAACGCCCGCCTTCTGCAACAGGAGCTTTTCGAGTTCCGCCCTCAGACCCTCGATCCTGTCATTGACCTTCGTTATGTCGAGAAGCAGCCTCATTCTCTCCTCGTTGTATTTCGTGATCTCCTTCATCAGAAACTCTTCTTCCTTTTTCAGCCCCTCTATCTCTGCCTGAACCTCTGCTAACCTCTCCTGTATCTCTCTGTACTTTTCATCCGCACTTTCCGCGATCCTCCTTGAAACATCCTCCAGCTTCTTCTGAATGTCCTCCTTCTCAAGCTTTATCTCTGACATCCTGAGAAGCGCAGCATCCTTCTGTCTGTGAAACCTCTCCACCTCTTTCCTGAGCTTTTCGAGTTTCTGCATGAGTTCCTTTCTTTTTATCGCCTTTAGCTCGATCTCCAGTTTTTCCTTCCTTTCCTGCAGACTTCTGTACCTGAGAGCCTCTTCCCTGTCCCTCTCGAGGTCTTTCAGTCTGAGTTCCACTTCTGACAGGATAGCAGAGATCTTCTCAATGTTCTGCCTAACCGCCTCGAGCTCTTCAATCGCTCTCGCCTTTTTTTCTTCAAACTCTGAGATTCCCGCGATGTCGTCTATGATCTTCCTCCTCTGCATCGGCGTCATCTCGACGATCCTCGTCACGTCTCCCTGCATCACTATGTTGTAGGCGTCGCTGTAAATGCCGGCCTTCTCTAGGACCCTCGTGACCTCGCCGTGACTCGCAGGCTTTCCGTCTATGTAGTAGTTGCTGTAGTAGTTCCTCTCCGTGACCCTCACTCTCCTCGAGATTTTCAGTTCACTCCCGTCGTCCTTTTCGAATACTATCTCGACCTCTGCAGTGCCGAGCCTCCTGCCGTTTCCGGAGTGTATGAGGTCGGTCAGCTTTTCGGCCCTAAGAATCTTGGATGACGTGTGCAGACCGAGACAGAAAATTATGGAGTCTATGATGTTTGACTTTCCACTCCCGTTGGGACCGCTTATAACAGTAAAACCCCTTTCGAGAGGGATTTCTACCTTCCTGCCAAAAGACTTGAAGTTCTTTATCGTGATCTTCTTTATGTGCATGACCTCAGTCACAGATAATTATCTCGTCCTCGCTGTCCTTTCTCCCCTCTTTGACGTCCTCTCTGTCCTCGGTTATCTCCGATATCTCCCGGATTTCTCTCGTCCTCGACTCGCTCTTTGCAATTTCCGACTTCAGGTAAAGTATCTCTCCCATGAGGCTCTCAACGGTCTTGTTCAGCTCAGCCACCTTCGCCTCGAGAGCTTTTACTCTCTCAAGCTCGTCTGACAGCTCCCTTACTATCTCCATTTTCAGCTCCTCAATATTCATTCCGGCCACCCTTCTCAATTCCCTAATCTCCTTCTCTTTTTCCGCAAGCTTCTTTTCTAGCCTCTCAATAATCAGATCCCTGTCGCTCATCCACTTAAAAATAGATTTGGAAGTTTATATATTTTTTCACGGAACAAGCCTCTGCCTATCTCTCGGGAAGAGTACGGCCTCCCTGATATTCTGTAGTCCGAGAATTGCCATCATCAGCCTGTCCAGGCCCATACCCCAGCCTGCGTGGGGCGGCATGCCGTACCTGAACGCCTGAAGGTAAAAACCAAAACTCTCCGGAGTGAGCCCCTGCTCGCTTATCCTCTTCACAAGCAAATCGTACTGGTGAATTCTCTGTGCCCCGCTCGCGATCTCGAGCCACCCCTTCATGAGGTCGAACGTCTTCGAAATTTCTGGTTCATCCTCGTACGGCATCGCGTAAAACGGTTTGGACTCGGTTGGCCAGTCCACTATGAAGTAGTAGCCGCTGTACTCCTCAGCTATCAGCTTCAAAGCGGCGGTGGATAAATCGTCACCCCAGGAGATCTCCTCACCCTTCCTCGTCGCTATCTCCACCGCCTCGTCGTACCTGAGCCTCTCGAACGGTGTCTCTGGCACCTCGAGCTTGAGGTTGAGCCACTCCAAGTATCTCTCACACCTCTCGGTGATCCTCTCGTGGACCTCCTTTACCAGCTCCTCGAGGTACCTCATAACGCCCTCGTGGTCTTTGAAGCTTACCTCGATGTCCACGCTAACGGCCTCGTTCAGGTGCCTGACTGTGTTGTGCTCCTCGGCCCTGAATATGGGTCCTATCTCCAGCACCCTCTCAAACCCGGCAGCCATGAGCGTTTGCTTGTAGAGCTGAGGACTCTGGTTCAGGAAAGCCTCTCTCTCGAAGTATGTGATCGGGAACAGCTCCGTACCCCCCTCAGTAGCGGTGGAGACGATTTTGGGCGTGTGCACCTCTACGAATCCGTGTCTGTCGAAGTACTCCCTTATGGTCTGAATCGCCACGTGCCTTATCCTGAAAATCGCCTGCACTCTCGGCTTCCTAAGGTCCATGAACCTGTTGTCGAGCCTCGTGTCGAGCTCCGCAGGAACCTTCTCGGTTACCTCGAGCGGTAGTGGCGCGTCAGCCTCGTTGAGCACCTCGATCTCTCTGGGAATTATCTCGAAGCCGTTTGGGGCTTTCTCCTCAGGCTTCACCTCTCCAACAACTCTGATTACGCTCTCCCTCCTTATCTTCCTGGCCCTCTTGAACAGCTCCCTGTCCACGACTTTTTTCGGCAGCGTTATCTGGGCGAACCCCTCTCTGTCCCTCAGAACTATGAAAACGAGCCCTCCAAGGTCTCGCACCTCGTGGACCCACCCGTAGAGCTCTACCTCCTTTCCAAAGTCCTCCTCACCAATATCTGCGGTAAACTTCCTCATTTCAACCTCTCCTCCACAGATTTTGCGTGCCACTCAAGACCCTCGGCTCTTGCAAGCCTTATTATGGCGTGAGATATTCTCTCGAGCCCCTCCTTCTTGATCTCCTGATAGGTGATGCTTTTCATAAATGTTTCAGCACTCACCCCGGAATACATTCTCGCGAACCCGGCGGTTGGCAGGATGTGGTTCGTTCCACTCGCGTAGTCTCCTGCCGAAACCGGGGAGTACTTGCCGAGAAACACGCTACCTGCATGCCTGATCTTCTCGAAGATCTGCCAGTGATCCTCGGCCAGTATGACCAAGTGCTCCGGAGCGATCTCGTTTGAAATCTCTACTGCCCTTTTAAGAGAATCGACCACAATGCACTCGAGCTTTCCAACAGTCGTTCTCTCACCGACGATCCTCTCAACGCTTTCTGCAACGCTCTTTGACGTCGTCACGATAACCGCCCTCGCGAGAGGGTCGTGCTCCATCTGCGCGAGGCACTCGAGAGCAACGATTTCCGGATCTGCACCGTCGTCTGCGATGACAAGAACCTCCGAAGGGCCGGCTGGCATGTCTATTGCGACGTCCTTCTGCACGAGCAGCTTGGCTGCGGTGACGTAGATGTTTCCCGGCCCCACTATTTTGTCCACTCTCCTCACCGTCTCGGTTCCGTATGCCATGGCCGCTATCGCTTGGGCTCCCCCAACCCTGTAAACCTCATCAACGTCGCACATGTCCATCGCAACGAGCGTGAGCGGATTCACCTTCCCCTCCCGGTTTGGAGGTGTGCATGCGACCACCGTTTTAACACCGGCGAGCTTTGCAGGTATCGCGGCCATCAGGACCGTGGATGGGTAGCTCGCCCTACCACCCGGAACGTAAAGGCCGGCGACGTCCAGCGGGATGTATTTCTTCCCCATCACCACGTCTCCGAAGTCTATCCTCACGTCGTTCTCGGGCATTGTGATGTAGTGAAACCTCTCGATGTTCTCCCGCGCAGTTTCGAGGGCGTCGATCAGCTCTTCGCTCACCTCTCCGTATGCATCGTCGAACTCCTCTTCCTCCACCCTTATGCTCCCTATCCTCACACCGTCGAACTTTTCCGTGAACTCTATCAGTGCACTGTCTCCCTCTTTTCTGACCTTTTCAACTATCGGTCTGACCTTTTCGATGTATTCGTCCATCATTCAAGCTCACCAGCCCTTTCGGTCAGATAATCTCTAATGGCCAGAATCGCCCTTTTCAAAACGCTTTTATTGTCGTACCTCCTTATGACGGCTTCGAGCCTCTCTCTGCTCCAGTCCCTCATCTCACCTGCGAACTCCAGCATGTTCGGTATGGCCCTCGTTATGTTGTCCACTATCGTGACGTCCGCCATGAGGGATGTTCTCGAGAGGGGGTTGAGATCAATCGCTATCACCCTTTTACCGTGCCTCTTCAGTATCTCACATCTATCTCCATCCTCGAGAGGTACGAGCACGACGTCTGCCCTGTAAATCCCCCTGCTGTCCACTATCCTCCTCGCAGACTCCAGTCCTTCGAGTACCGCATCTCCCTCGCTGTATACGACCGCACCGTACCTCTCGAGTTCTCTGGCTATTCTCTCCTTCCTGTCGTCGCTCCAGTGAAATATGTTAACCTCCAGCGGTGCGTTTAAGGTTCTGGAGAGCTGTGATATCTCCTCTGCAACGAGCCCAGCTGTGTTTCCGTTGACCGAAATGACAGGATGATCTGCGAGGAGAAGCATCGCCACCGCGACCCTTTCAGCCTCCAGTGCAAAGTCCCTGCTCGTCTCGCCGAGAATGTAGTCGAAGCACTCTCCCCTGCCGTGTGCTATCAATCCCTCGGGAACGACCAGCCCCCTTCGAAACGCATCGGCGAGCTTTTCCCTGAGCATCAGCGAGTGGTAGCGGGGGTGTGACTTCGGTATGTCCATGGCCAAACCCTCATTTAGGGGGTTTAAAGCCTTTCCTGATAGAACTTGTCGAGTATTTCTCCAAGCTCTTTACCGTCGTAGAAGTTGTCCCTTGAAATCTTGTAGCCCTTTTCGGTCTGTATCAGCATATCGACCTCGAAGAACCTCCACTTTTCCTTTTTTATCTTAAGCGCTATCACCGGTTTCGCCCCGAAGAGGTTCGAAAACATGACGAGCTCCCGGACCTTTTCGGCGGGGATGTAAAGCGGAAGCTTCTCCCTGACCTTCGCCTCTATCGCGAGCGTGAGCTTCCCGTTGCTTGCGACGATGTCCGGGGACGGGTATCCGGACGAGCCACTCCCAGCACTCCTCACGGCCGCAAACCCCTCGCTCCAGAGAGCGTGGATCAGCTCCCTTTCGAACCTTATGCCCTTTCTTTTCACAGATGTTCTCTGGTCTGTTGTTTTAAAAACTGTTCACCTGAACACATGCAGCTCTCCACCCTTCTCGAGTATGAGGGGCCTTGATAGGTGTCTCCTTGCGGAGGGTGGAACCTCGTAATACCCGGTTTCGAGGTCTCTTTCAACCTCAATCACAACCTTTTCCTTGGCCCTCGTTTTGCACCTTCTGCATCTGTACCCCTTGTTCTTTCCCTCGCTTTCCATCCTCCTTCCGCACACCGGGCATTGAGGGTTGACCTCGACGAAGATCCTCGAAACCTCGTCTATCCGTATTTTTTCGAGGTTCACGGTCCCGTCCTTGTAGGCGCCGAAAACGGTAACCCTGTCTCCCCTCCTCAGCTTCCTCACCACATTTCTGAACTGCTTTGTGGGCTCGAATGCAGCGCACCTCAAATCTCCAAACCTGGTTTCGAGTGTGAAGAACACGTGGCCTCCCTCTATCTCTGACGGCTCCTCCACCACCGCGCCGCTCACGATGTACGACCTCCCTTCGAGCAGCTGGAACGTATCGCTCTCGTGGATAAGGTGCATGTCCGTCCCCTGGTTGGTCATGAACAGCTGATATCTGTCTATCTCCTCTGTTCTCACGATGCCGAATGCCCTGAACACGGCCCGTATGTCCACGCCCCTTATCCCGAAGAGCACGGGGTCAGGGGAGTTGGGCACACACACAACGGAATCGTTACCCCAGTCAACGGTATCGAATGTTGAGGGATATGTGGCGAGGTCTGCCAGGAAAAACGAATCCCTGTCGTAAACCCTCCTGGTCCCGAACCTCTCGGGCTTTCGGTATGCGAGCAGTTCGAGAGTGTATTCGCTGCACTCCACGCCAACTGACGCGAGAGCACCTATCAACCCCCTCCCCCTCTTGTACTTGAGGTGAGGTATCAGGTACTTCCCGATAATGAAGAGTGCCTCGTCGAGGGATACGATGTCTTTCAGAACTCTTTCGGAGAACCTGTAAAGGACGTTCATGAGCTCGTCGTTTTCTGCGTTTACAAAAACCACCCCTGGATCGGTGTTCTCGTCGTCGAGTTCTGCGAGCTCGAGAACTGTTTCGTTGGTCACGTCAACGACTTCGCTCACGTCATCTCCTTCCACAAGGAACGACACGGCACCGTTGCCACGCGTCTTGAACGGGATGTTTGGATTGAGCCTTATCAGCCTCGGTAGGCCGATGACCCTGTACCCTGACGATTCGAGGCGCTCCATTAGGATTTTCGCCAGGTAAGTTGTGCACATGCCCCTCCTCGAATCGGTGTCGTCAATGCCGACCCACACCCTCATCTACGTGCGGTTGAGGTGACTGGTTTAAAAAAGTACTTCCGCACTGCCCGAATTTTGGAATGGTAAAAAACAGAACTTCCGGAATTTTCAGGTCTCGCCCTTCACACCACCGGAGTTTTTGACGCTTTCAAGCTCGTTAAGCCGCCTCGACAGTCTTTCCATCAGGTCAAGGAGCTCCTCCTTAAGTATCTTGAGGTCGTGCAGTCTGTCCTCTATCTGCTTCAGCTTTTCGTCGGCGAGCTTGAGCGTGAGCCTGATCTGCTCCGGCTCGCTGACCTCGTACATGTCCAGAATCTGCTTGATCTCCTCGAGGGTGAAGCCGAGCCTCTTTCCCCTGAGGATGATCTTGAGCCTTGCCCTGTCCTTTTTCGTGAATATTCTGTGGTTTCCGGGAGTTCTCTGGGGGCTCAGAAGCCCAATCTCCTCGTAGTACCTGATGGTCCTCGTGCTTATGTCGAGTTCTTCGGCGAGTTCGGAGATGGTGTAGTACTCCTTATTTTTTGGTGCCATACGAAGCCATACAAATCGCACACTATTTATAGACTTTACTGTTTTCTGCCCGATAAATTGTGATATTATGGTTCGATGCAAAAGTGTTATAAACTGAGAATCGTCTCCAGAGCATAGGCACTGTGCTCCGGTGGTGTAGCCCGGCCAATCATACGGGACTCTCGATCCCGTGACCCGGGTTCAAATCCCGGCCGGAGCATATTCAATTTCTTCGCACAGTCTTCTGCTGGCAGGGTCAGAGTGCTGCTGAGCATGCGTTCCTTCCTGCAGATCCAGTTTTCGGGAATGCGAAGTCCACATCTTCTGCGTCGGGACGTTACCGCGATACGTCTATTTTCTAAAAATTCTGATTGGATGCTCTCTCACGGCGATGAGCTGTTTTCCACAATTTGTTTTGCCTCGTAGAACACTCTTCTCGCCTCCCTCTCGCTCAGCCCGACCTTCATGAGACGCGGAATGCCTGCCCTGACCACATCTCTGCAGAAGACGATGTTTGAGTTGACGAGCCTGTCTATCGTGTGCTTCTCCACGTTAAGGAGTGTTACCGGGTAGAGCTTGCGCTTTTCCAGGAGGCTCTCTATGCCCTCTCCTTCCGGGTACCTCCAGCCTGTGAGCATCACGCCCCTGCATTTCGCGTACCTGATCGCCTCCCCTGAAAACTTAGTGTTTGTGAACAACCAGACGCCGTCAAACCCTCTGACGTCGAGGAAGCGAGCAAACGTGTACATAACCTCCTTCAGCCCAGTGTACGACGGGATGCTGTGGAACTTGCACTCCACGAGGTACTTCCTCCCGCCCTTCTCTGCGATGACATCTATTTCGTGCTCCACGCACTCTCCGCTCACGATTACGTTGGTTTCCGTTCTGTACCCGTACTCCTCGAGCAGTCTCGCGACAAACTTTTCAAACTCGAATCCGGTCGGGCCGAGCCTGATGAGGGACTGTTTCAGGTCGTACCTGAGGGCACCGGTTTTTTTGAACCTGTACAGCATGTCGAGGACTGCTGATAGAATCTCGTCCGTGGACATTCCGCTGTATACTCTTTTGCTGATCTCGGAAACGATATGTTCTGCAGTACGCCTGTCGGCTCCGGCTCTCAGAAGCGTTCTGACGATCTTATTCGGATCATACCTTTCTATCCTCCCGTCCCTCTTTCTCACGTAGATGTCTTCCATTTTCGCCTTCATTTCACGAGTTTCACCCATTTTCTCGTCATTGCAACCGTCTTTGATGTCCTGCTGACTATCTTCTCCGGAAACAGACCCAGCAGGAAGTTCTCTATGAATGGTCTCTCACTCGCCCCTATCAGAATGGCGTCGTAGTTTTCCGCCTCCTCGGCAATTCTGCCTGCCGGGTCCGGAGAAATCGCAAACTCAGACGTGACGTTTAAACCATCAAGAACCTCCATGGCCTCCTTAAACGCATTTTCTGCTTTTTCTCTGTCGCCCTCACGCTTTCCGACGTAGAGGAGTTTTATCTCGTGATCTCCCCTGATTATGTCTCTTGCAATTTCACATGCAAGTTTCGCGTGCGGACCCCCTGCAGTCGGGATCAGTATTCTTCTGAATGTCGTTAGCTCCTTTCCGGGCTGGAACCTGACTATCAGCACGTCGCACCTCGCCTTGACCATCACCGGGTCTATCGTGCTGCCCAGCACGACATCTCTTCTGAATGTCCTCCCCCTCCACCCCATGATGAGGAGGTCGGGTTCCACCTCCTCGACGACGTTCAGGATCGCCTCGTGAGCGTAGTGCCCGACCTTGACAACTCCCCCGGCAGGAACGCTTATCCCGGACACGATCTGTGATACCGTGTCCTTCGCGGACTCGATGTCTTTGAGCCTGGCCGTTATCGGGGTCTGAAGGGGAATAGTAACGGTGTTCATGACTATGACCTCTCCGTCTCTCTTTCTGGCAATGAGCTCTGCGAGTCTGACGAGCTTCCTCGCAATCGCCGGATTCGCGATGGGTACGAGGATTCTGTACCTCTTCTCCACCGGCGGTATCTCCTTGTAAACTGTTCTGATCTCTTCCTCAATTCTCTTGCTCAGTTCTTTCTCTGAGTATGCGTAGTACAGCAGAGATCCCACAAAAATCCATGCCACGACAGCGATAAACACAAGGCTCCCGTTCTCGATGTGGGTGACGAGGTAGTAGGTTATGGCGGCCTGGAAAATGATTGCGACCGCAGGCAGGACCGGCATCATGGGCACCCTGAAGGACCTCTTCAGGTCAGGTCTCCTGAGCCTCAGAACGATCAGTGCAATGTTTACCGTGAGGAACAGCAGTATGAACATGAGGCTCGATGCCCCCGCAACTGCTTCAATCGGAGCGAGAGAGGCGAATGCTATTATGACGTAACTGAAGAATATCGCGTAGTGCGGCGTCTTTGTTTTCTCATTCACGTCAGACAGCTTCCTGTTTAGGTACCCTGTTCTGCTCAGCGCAAACACGACCCGTGACGAGGAGTATATCGTGGCGTTCATAGCGCTTATCGTTGAGATCAGCCCACCTGCGATTATCATTATCCCTCCAAAGGGCATGATGCCATCCGCGACCCTGATCAGGCTGAACTCCCCGAGTTTTCCGAGGTACTGCCAGCTCGGCACATCGGCCTTCACAGCTCCGAGCAGGGAAAATGCTACGAGGATGTATATAGCTACAGCAGTCCAGAGCGATATCACTATGGCTTTGGGGATGTTCTTTTCGGGATTCTTCACCTCCTCGCCACTCTGCACTATTATCTCGAAGCCCTCGAACGCGATGAACGTAAGGCCCATCGCGGTCAGAACTCCTGCAATTCCGGTGGGCATGAATGGGGTGTATGAGTTCATCCAGTCGGGGTAGCTGAGCGTCCTGTATATCCCAAAAAAGGCGAATATGAGCAAAATCGCAATTTTCAGCAGTGTAACCACACCGCCAAATTTTCCACTCTCCTTAACGCCAACGTAGTTGACGTAGGCAAGAAACGTGACGATGAGGAAAGCTGAAACTTTCGCCACAAGGTTCTGGGGGAGAGGTATGCCCGCGAATCTGACGATGAACTCCGAGAAGAATGCCCCGAAGGTGACGGCATACAGCGCACAGGCTATTGTGTGGGCTGCCCAGTCGATCCACCCGGTTATGAATCCGGCGTAATTTCCCATGGCCTCCCTGATCCACAGGTACCCGCCTCCGGCCTGCGGCATCGCGGATCCGAGCTCGGCGTACGCCATTCCCGTGAGGGTTGCTATTATCCCGTTGAGGAAAAACGCAATCAGAATCGCGGGTCCGGCAATGCCTGAGGCAATGCCCGTGAGGGCGAAAATTCCAGCACCGATCATGCCCGCGATGCCTATCATGGTGATGTCAAAAAGGGAGAGGTCTCTGCTCAGTGCGACTCTCACGCTGGAATTCTCCATTGAACCTCCTTGCGAAACAGGGATTATAAAACTTTTTAATCAGTGTTTCAGGGATAATTATTGGGGATAATGTGGAGCGGAGGACGGAAAAATTTTTTAAACACATAGCGTAGCCTTCAGGTTAAGGGCTCGTAGCTCAGCCAGGCAGAGCGACGGGCTTTTAACCCGTCGGTCGCGGGTTCAAATCCCGTCGAGCCCGTACTATCCCTTTAAGGAGGATGGCTATGAAAATCAGGCTGCAGGATCATGTGCTGGTTCCAAAACACGAGCTTTTGAGTGAGGAGGAGGCAAGGGAACTTCTTGAAACTCTCGGCATCAGGAAGGAGGAGCTGCCGAAAATAAGGGCAGACGACCCTATCGCCAAAGAAATAGGCGCAAAACCGGGGGACATAGTGAGAATCATAAGGGAAGACGAGCTCGTGGGAAAAAGCGTGGCTTACAGGCTTGTGATATGACTCTTGTGTCTGAAACTCAGGATAATTCGGGAAAATTTTACAGGTAGTGGGTGGTAGGTATGGTAGATAGTAGGGTTCTTGCAAGGGCATATTTCACGCATGAGAGGCTGGTCAAGCATCAGATAGACTCGTACAACAGGTTCATTGACGAGGGTCTCCAGAGGGTGATTGACGAGCAGAAGGTGATAGAGCTGGACATAGAAAACACGTACGTCAGGCTCGGTCAGATAAAGGTCGGCAGGCCGGTGATAAAGGAAGCCGACGGCACGGAGACGATCCTGTACCCGTCCATAGCGAGGCTCAGGAATCTCACGTACGCCGCACCCCTGTATCTGCAGTGCTGGGTGGTCGATGGCGGAAAGGAGCTCGAAGAGGAGTGGGTAAGGATCGGCATGCTTCCCGTGATGGTCAAGTCGAAGATCTGCAACCTCAACGAGGTCGATCCCGTTTCGGTCGGTGAGGATCCGCTCGATCCTGGTGGTTACTTCATAATCAACGGAACCGAGAGGGCCCTGATGACCCTTGAAGATCTCGCTCCGAACAAGATTCTGCTCGAGAGGGAGGAGAGGTACGGTGAGCAGATAGAAATGGCCAAGTGCTTCAGCCAGAGGAGCGGTTACAGGGCGTTGATCGTCGTTGAGAGGAACAAGAACAACATCCTCGAGGTCACGTTCCCCCAGATACCCAAGCCCGTGCAGTTCGTCGTCATGATGAGGGCTCTCGGAGTTGAGAGCGATCAGGAGATTGTCGAGATGGTCAGCAACGATCCGGAGATAATGAAGTTCCTGCTGGAGAACGTCGAGGTTGCTGAGGTTGAGACGCAGGAGGAGGCCATAGACTACATCGGGAAGAGGGTTGCACCGGGCCAGAGCAAGGAGTACAGGCTTCAGAGGGCGGAGCAGGTCATTGACCAGTACTTCCTGCCGCACATCGGCATTGACAAGGAGTCGAGGAAGGCCAAGGCGTTCTTCCTCGCGAGGATGGCCGAGGCGGTGCTGGAGTTTTACCTCGGTTACAGGAGCGAGGACGATAAGGATCACTACGCCAACAAGAGGCTGAAGCTCGCAGGAGACCTCATGGAGGAGATTTTCAGGGTTGCGTTCCTCAGACTTATTAAGGATGTCAAATACCAGCTTGAGAGGGCGAAGGTCAGGGGAAGGTCGATGAAGATGTCCACCGCAGTGAGGAGCGATGTTCTCACGGACAGGATAATGCACCCCATGGCCACCGGAAACTGGGTTGGCGGGAGGACGGGAGTCTCGCAGCTAATTGACAGGCACAACTACATCTCGATCCTGTCCCAGCTCAGGAGGGTTATCTCTCCTCTGTCGAGATCTCAGCCACACTTCGAGGCAAGAGACCTTCATCCGACTCAGTTTGGCAGGATATGTCCGAGCGAAACTCCAGAGGGTCCGAACTGCGGTCTCGTGAAGAACTTTGCAGAGTACGCGGAGGTCAGCGTCGGGACGGATGAGGAGGACGTGAAAAGGATCCTGCTCGGCCTCGGTGTTGAGCCGATCAAGGGGTGATTGTGTAATGAGAAAATGCAGGGTTTACGTTAACGGTGCTCTCGTCGGGTTTGTTGAAGATGGTGAGAAGCTCGCGAGTCAGATCAGGGAGATGAGAAGGAAGGGCAAGGTCAGCACTCAGGTTAATGTGGTTTACTACTCGGACTCAAACGAGGTCAGGATAAATACTGACGCGGGCAGGGCGAGAAGACCGCTCATCGTCGTCAGGGATGGGAAACCGCTCGTTACTGATGAAGACATAGAAAAGCTGAAGAAGGGGGAAATAACGTTCGAGGACCTGGTCGGGCAGGGCAAGATCGAGTACCTCGATGCTGAGGAGGAGGAAAACGCGTACATTGCCATAGATGAGGACTCTCTGACCCCCGAGCACACGCACCTCGAGGTCGATCCCTCCCTCATAGTGGGCATCTGCACGGGAAGTCTGCCGTATCCCGAGCACAACGCGAGCCCGAGGAATACGATGGGAGCGGCGATGATCAAGCAGAGCCTCGGGCTGCCGTACTCTAACCTCAGGTTTAGGGCGGACACGAGGGGACATCTTCTCCACTACCCTCAAAAGCCGATAGTCGTCACGGACACTCAGAGGGAAATCAAGTTTGACGAGAGGCCTGCCGGTCAGAACTTTGTGGTTGCGGTCATCAGCTACGAGGGATACAACATTGAGGATGCTCTGATCTTCAACAAGGCCAGCATAGAGAGGGGCCTGGGCAGGTCGCACTTCTTCAGGACCTACGAGAGCGAGGAGATGCGGTACCCCGGTGGTCAGGAGGACAGGTTCGAGATTCCTCCGTCTGACGTTAACGGTTACAGGGGCGCTGAGGCGTACATGCACCTCGACGAGGACGGGCTGGTTTTTCCGGAAACGGAGGTTGGACCGGACGACGTGCTCATAGGCAAAACCTCTCCGCCGAGATTCCTTGAGGAGCCCACTGAGTTCGGCATATCCCCTCAAAAGAGGAGGGAAACGTCTGTCACGATGAGGAGCAACGAGAAGGGCATCGTTGATGCCGTGTTCCTTACGATCTCGGAGAACGGCTCAAAGCTGGCGAAGGTCAGGGTGAGGGACCAGAGGATTCCCGAGCTTGGAGATAAGTTCGCCTCAAGGCACGGGCAGAAGGGTGTTATCGGGCTGATAGTGCCCGAGGAGGACATGCCATTCAGCGAGTCCGGGATAGTGCCCGACATGATAATCAACCCCCACGCGATTCCCTCGAGAATGACCGTCGGACATGTTCTCGAGATGATCGGCGGCAAGGTGGGAAGCCTTGAGGCGAGGAGAATCGACGGCACGCCCTTCCACGGGGAGAAGGAGGAGGATCTTAGAAAAACGCTCATAAAGTATGGTTTCAGCTACACGGGCAAGGAGGTAATGTACGACGGCATAACAGGAAAGAAGATCGTTGCAGACATCTTCGTCGGTGTGATCTACTATCAGAAATTGTACCACATGGTGTCGAGCAAGATTCACGCCAGGAGCAGGGGGCCTGTGCAGATTCTCACCAGACAGCCCACCGAGGGCAGGGCGAGGAAGGGCGGTCTCAGGTTCGGAGAGATGGAGAGGGATGTTCTCATCGGACACGGTGCGGCCCTGCTGCTGAAGGACAGGCTGCTCGACGAGTCGGACAAGGTCGAGGTGTGGGTCTGCAACAAGTGCGGTCATGTCGCGACCTACGACTACAGGAGGAGGATGCCGTACTGCAGCATATGCGATGACGACAGCGACATACACAGAGTGGAGATGAGCTACGCTTTCAAGCTGCTGCTGGACGAGATGAAGTCGATGTTTGTCGTGCCAAGGCTAATCCTTGGCGATAAGGCGTGAGGTGAGACAGATGATTCCAAAGAGAATTGCGGGTATTAGGTTTGAGGTTCTGAGCCCGAAGGAAATCAGGAAGATGAGTGTCGTCAAGATCATCACTCCGGAAACCTACGATGACGATGGCTTCCCTATCGAATTTGGGCTGATGGATCCGAGGCTCGGGGTTATAGATCCCGGACTGAAGTGCAAGACCTGTGGTGGAAAAGCAGGTGAATGTCCGGGCCACTTCGGCCATATTGAGCTTGCAGCTCCGGTAATTCACGTTGGCTATGCCAAGCTGATAGCGAGACTTCTGAACGCGACCTGCAGGGAGTGTGGAAGGATTCTGCTGAAGGACGACAAGAGGGACAGGTTCATTCAGATGATTGAGGACAAGAAAAAGCTCGGCCAGGAGATTGATGACGTCGTTAAGGAGGTCTTCAGACTCACGAAAGCCACGAAGAAGTGTCCCCACTGCGGGGCTGAGCAGATAGAGGTGAAGTTCGAGAAGCCGACGTTCTACTATGAGAACGAGCACAGACTGACTCCGAGGGATGTAAGGGAAAGGCTCGAGAAGATACCGGATGAAGACCTCCCCGCGTTCGGAATGGATCCAAAAGCCGTGAGGCCTGAGTGGATGGTTCTGACGGTCCTTCCGGTCCCTCCAGTTACTGTGAGACCATCTATCATCCTGGAAACTGGGCAGAGGAGTGAGGACGACCTGACTCACAAGCTCGTTGACATAATCAGGATAAACCAGAGGTTTATGGAGAACAAGGAAGCCGGAGCTCCCCAGCTGATTCTCGAGGACCTCTGGGAGCTTCTGCAGTACCACGTCACAACCTACCTCGACAACGAGGTATCTGGAATCCCTCCTGCGAGGCACAGGAGTGGTAGACCTCTCAAGACTCTCGCTCAGAGGCTTAAAGGAAAGGAGGGAAGGTTCAGGGGAAGCCTGTCCGGTAAGAGAGTGAACTTCTCTGCGAGAACGGTTATAAGCCCCGATCCCAACCTGAGCATCAACGAGGTTGGCGTCCCTCAGGAAATCGCTGAGGAGCTGACGGTTCCAATCTACGTTACCGAGAAGAACATAGATGAGGCCAGGGAGTTCATCCTGAACGACACGCATCCCAAGGCCAACTACGTCATAAGGGAGGACGGCAGGAGAATAAGGGTCATCGAAACAAACAGGGAAGAGCTCGCCGAGAAGCTCGCGCCTGGATGGATAGTGGAAAGGCAGCTTATGGATGGTGACATCGTTCTTTTCAACAGGCAGCCCTCTCTCCACAGAATGAGCATCATGGCACACTACGTCAGGGTTCTGCCTTACAAGACGTTCAGGCTGAATCCTGCGGTTTGTCCTCCGTACAACGCCGACTTTGACGGGGACGAGATGAACCTTCACGTCCCCCAGAGCCTCGAGGCTCAGGCAGAGGCGAAGATACTCATGGCAGTGCAGGAGCACATACTCTCGCCCAGGTTTGGTGGGCCGATCATCGGCGGAATTCACGACCACATCTCCGGCCTTTACCTGCTGACGAGAGGGGAGAAGCTGTTCATCAAGAGCGAGGTCATGGAGATCATAAGGCCTCTCGAAATAACGAAGCTCCCCGAGCCCAAGTACGACGGCAGGTGGACTGGGAAGCAGATCTTCAGCATGATACTCCCGGACATTTCCATCGAGTTCAAGGCGGAGATATGTCAGGGCTGCGAGACGTGCAGGGGTGTTGAGTGTGAGCATGACGCCTACGTTTACATAAAGAACGGAGAGCTCGTCGTCGGGACGATTGACGAGAAGGCCGTGGGTGCGTTCAAGGGTATAGTCATAGACGAGATCATCAGGAAGTACGGAACCGAAGAGGCGAGGAAGTTCATAGACAACATGACAAGGCTCGCGATAAGGGCCATAATGTACACGGGCTTCACTGTGGGCATAGATGACGTTGACATTCCAAAGGAGGCGAGGGAGCAGATTGATCAGGTCATAAGGGAGGCTGAGGACAAGGTCTGGAAGCTGATAGAGGCCTACAAGCAGGGCAACCTCGAGCCGATGCCGGGAAGGAGTATTGAGGAAACACTCGAGATGAAGATAATGCAGGAGCTTGGCAGGGCGAGAGACATGGCAGGTAAGATCGCAGGAAAGCACCTCGGTATGGACAACGCTGCAGTAATCATGGCCGTGAGCGGTGCGAGGGGTTCGATGCTCAACCTCACCCAGATGGCCGCCTGCATTGGACAGCAATCCGTCAGAGGTGAGAGGATAAAGAGGGGGTACACGTACACGAACAGAACCCTGCCCCACTTCAAGCCCGGAGACCTCGGACCAGAGGCGAGGGGCTTCGTCAGGAGCAGCTACAAGGAGGGACTCAACCCGATTGAGTTCTTCTTCCACGCCGTCGGAGGTAGAGAGGGTCTCGTCGACACTGCCGTCAGGACTTCGCAGTCGGGTTACCTCCAGAGGAGGCTCATCAATGCGCTTCAGGACCTCAAGGTTGACTATGATGGGACTGTTAAGGAGCAGACGAGCGGCCTGCTCGTTCAGTTCAGATACGGTCAGGACGGAGTGGACCCGATGAAGAGCTTCAGAGGTAAGGCCGTTGATGTTAGGAGGATAGTCAGGGAAGTAGTTGGGAGGAGTGATTGAACATGAGCGAGATCTATTACACTCTCCTTGAGGGTTACCCGTTTCCCGAGAATCTGAAGAGGGAGATAGTTGAGGAGCTTGAGAGGATAGGTGCTGACGAAGAAACCGCAAGGAAGGTCATTGAGAGGTGCTACGAGGCCTACCTGAGAAACCTGGTCGAGCCGGGGGAAGCGGCTGGCATCGTTGCAGCGCAGTCCATAGGCGAGCCCGGTACGCAGATGACGATGAGAACGTTCCACTATGCAGGTGTTGCTGAGATCAACGTCACCCTCGGCCTTCCGAGGCTGATAGAAATTCTGGACGTGAGAAAGAACCCGTCAACCCCAATGATGACGATAAAGCTTCTGCCGGAATACGCTAAGGACAGGGAGAAGGCCAGAGAGGTTGCTAACAGGATTGAGGCGACGTACGTGACCGACGTGGCTGAGATAATAACGGATCTGAGGTACATGAGGGTCATAGTCAGGCCGGACGAAAAGGCTCTCGAGAGGAAGGGCCTGGACAGGGAGAAGCTGAGGAAGAAGATAGAAAAGAGCATCAAGATGGAGGTAAGTGAGGAGGGCGGAGACTTCGTAATTCAGATCGAGGAACCGTCCTACAAGCTGCTGATGGACACGTTCGAGAAGCTCAAGAGGCTCGTGGTTTCCGGAATAAAGGAAATAAGGAGGGTCATCATAAGGAAGGAGGGGGACGAGTACGTCCTGTACACCGAAGGTTCGAACCTGAAGAGGGTGATGAAGGAGAAGGGTGTCGACTTCACGAGGACGGTAACAAATAATATATATGAGATATATGAGGTGCTTGGGATCGAGGCTGCGAGAAACGCGGTGATAAATGAGGCGATATCCACCCTGGAAGAGCAGGGTCTTGAGGTTGACAGGAGGCACATAATGCTCGTCGCAGACGTGATGACTGCTGACGGAGAGTTGAAGCAGATTGGAAGGCATGGAATTGCTGGAGAAAAGCAGAGCATACTTGCCAGAGCCGCGTTCGAGATGACGGTGAACAACCTGCTCGACGCTGCTGTGAGGGGTGAGGTGGACAGGCTGAATGGGATAACCGAGAACATAATAGTCGGGCAGCCCATAAAGCTTGGAACGGGAGATGTGGAGTTGAGAGTAAAGCTGTTCACGGGGGGAGATGAATGAAGGTGGATTTGAGTAAGGCATTGAGGAGAGCTCTGAAGACAGGAGAGGTTTATGTGGGTAGTAAGAGGACGATAAAAGCTGTCAGGGACGGAAAGGCCAAGCTGGTAATAGTTGCGAGGAACTGTCCGGAAGAGGTGCTTGAAAAGCTCAGGCAGTACGACGTCAGGGTAATAACATATGATGGCACGAACATGGAGCTCGGGGCCATTTGCGGTAAACCCTTCAGCGTTGCCGCACTTGCGATTGTGAATGAGGGCGAGTCTGAAATCCTCAATGCGAGCTGAAGCAACATCAAATATTTTAATATTTTTGGGGGATATTTATGGGAGTTAAGCTATCGACTGAAAGCATAAGGTATATCGCTCTTTTCGAGAGTCTAACTGGTGCGAATGTCAAGGACTGTTTGATATATGATGACAAGGTCGTCTTTCTCGTGAGAAAGGGCGATATGGGTCTCGCAATTGGGAAGGGCGGAATAAATGTTGAGAAGGCGAGGGAGATTATAGGTAAGAAGGTCGAGGTCCTCGAGCACAGCGACGACCCTCAGGAGTTCATTCAGAACCTGTTCCGCCCGGTGAAGGTTAAAGTGAACATCGTGGAGCGGGAGGGCAAGAAAATAGCCTACGTTCAGGCGCCCCTCCAGTACAAGGGACTCGTAATCGGTAAGGGCGGAAAAAATATAAACAAAGTCAAGGAGCTTGTGAGAAGACATCACGATATCGAGAATGTGATAGTCAAATGAGGTGGTGAGGAATGGGCAGAGGATTATTTGCGGCGAGAAAGCTCATCGAAAACAGGAAGAAGTTCAGGTGGAGCGATAAGAGGTACGTGAGGAGGATACTCGAGCTGAACGTGAAGGCTGACCCGCTTGAAGGAGCACCGATGGCGAGGGGAATCGTGCTGGAGAAAATCGGTATCGAGGCGAGACAGCCCAACTCGGCTATCAGAAAGGCCGTGAGGGTACAGCTCATAAAGAACGGCAAGCAGGTCACGGCGTTCACACCAGGAGACGGGGCTATCAACTTCATAGACGAGCACGACGAGGTAATCATTGAGAGGATAGGAGGAAGGATGGGCAGGAGTATGGGTGACATTCCGGGTGTGAGATTCAAGGTTATAAAGGTTAACAACACGAGCCTCAAAGAGCTCTGGAAGGGCAAGAAGGAGAAGAGGTTGAGGTGATTCCATGAAATACGGTCTTACCAAGGAGGAGCTGCTTGTATTCGGGAAGTACGATGCCGGTGAGGTTGAGGTTAGCGATCCCGCTCTCAGAAACTACATATGCCTGGAGCCAAGGGTTGTGCCTCACACTCATGGCAGGCACGCGAACACACCCTTCGCCAAGCAGAGGGTCTTCATCGTCGAAAGGCTCATCAACAAGGTGATGAGGAAGGGCCACAACACGGGCAAGAAGATGCTCGCGTACGACATTGTGAAGGAGGCGTTCGAGATCATCGAGAAGAAAACGAAGAAGAACCCGATTCAGGTTCTCGTTGATGCGATCATCAACGCTGGTCCGAGAGAGGAGGTCGTCAGGCTGAAGTACGGTGGTATTGCCGTTCCCAAGTCCGTTGACACCTCAAGCTCGAGGAGGGTTGATATCGCTCTCAGGAACATTGCTGAGGGTGCAAGAAGAGCGGCTTTCAAGTCGAAGAGGAGCATAGCTGCCTGTCTTGCAGACGAGCTCATCGCAGCTGCCAACAACGAGAGCAGGAGCTATGCCGTGGCGAAGAAGGAGGAGATTGAGAGGGTTGCCAAGTCGGCAAGGTGATGTGAATGACGAGAGCAAAGAAAATGGTTGACAAGATCAAGGAGCTGATGTACAAGCCGGACAAGATCAGAAACATGGGCATCGTCGCCCACATTGACCACGGAAAGACCACCCTTTCCGACAACCTTCTTGCCGGTGCGGGAATGATCAGCGAGGAACTCGCAGGAAGGCAGCTGTACCTCGACTTCGACTCGCAGGAGCAGGAGAGGGGCATCACGATAAACTCGGCAAGCGTTTCGATGGTTCACGAGTACAACGGTGAGGACTACCTGATCAACCTCATCGACACACCCGGGCATGTGGACTTCGGAGGAGAGGTTACGAGGGCGATGAGGGCTGTTGACGGAGTCATAGTTGTCGTTGATGCTGTCGAGGGTATAATGCCACAGACCGAGACCGTTCTCAGGCAGGCTCTCAAGGAGAACGTCAAGCCCGTGCTTTTCGTGAACAAGGTTGACAGGCTGATAAGGGAGCTTGAGGTCACTCCCGAGGAGATGCAGAAGAGGTTTGTCAAGGTCATTGCCGATGTTAACAAGTTCATAAAGTCGGTCAAGCCGGAGAAGTACGACGAGTGGAAACTCGACGTTGCGAATGGAAGTGTTGCCTTCGGCTCCGCCCTCTACAACTGGGCCGTGAGTGTCCCGTCGATGAAGGAAACCGGGATTGGCTTCAAGGAGGTTTACGAGTACCTCAAGGCAGACGACTCAAAGACCCTCGCGAAGAAGAGCCCGCTCTACAAGGTTGTCCTCGACATGGTCATCAGGCACCTGCCCTCGCCGATAGAGGCCCAGAAGAGGAGGATTCCGACGATATGGAAGGGCGACATCAACTCCAAGGTCGGACAGGCCATGCTGAACTGCGATCCGAAAGGTCCTGTTGCTCTGATGATCACCAAGATCGTCACCGACCCGCACGCAGGTGAGATCGCCGTTGGGAGGCTTTTCAGCGGAACCCTCAAGCCGGGAACAGAGCTATACATCCTCGACAAGAAGGCCAAGAACAGGGCGCAGACTGTTGGCCTCTTCATGGGTCCGAGGAGGGTGGAGGTTGAGGAGATTCCTGCGGGCAACATAGTTGCGCTCGTCGGTCTGAAGGACGCGTCCGCAGGTTCTACCTGCTCCACCGTGGAGGACATGGAGCCGTTCGAGAGCATCAAGCACTTCAGCGAGCCGGTCGTTACGATGGCCATCGAGGCCAAGAACCCGAGAGATCTGCCCAAGCTCATCGAGGTGCTCAGGAAGCTCGCCAAGGAGGATCCAACTCTCCAGGTTACGCTCAACGAGGAGACGGGTGAGCACCTGATAAGCGGAATGGGTGAGCTTCACCTCGAGGTCAAGGTTGAGAGGATCAGGAGGGACTTCGGGCTCGAGGTCAAGACCTCTCCGCCAATAGTCGTGTTCAGGGAGACTGTGACGAACACCTCTCCTGTCGTGGAGGGCAAGTCGCCCAACAAGCACAACAGGTTCTACATTGTTGTGGAGCCATGCCCCGAGGACGTCATCAGGGCATTCAAGGAAGGCGAGGTAGACATGAAGATGGACAAGAAGGAGAGGAGGAGGAAGCTCGAGGAGGCCGGACTGCCCGGAGATGAGGCTGCGGGCATTCAGGAGTACTTCGAGGGCAACATATTCGTTGACGTGACCAAGGGTATCCAGTACCTGAACGAGACCATGGAGCTAATCCTCGAGGGATTCAGGGAGGCCATGCAGGCCGGCCCAATCGCGAGAGAGCCAGTGTATGGCCTGAAGGTCAAGCTGGTTGACTGTAAGCTTCATGAGGATGCTGTCCACAGGGGGCCGGCACAGGTCATTCCTGCTGTCAGATCAGCGATCTTTGCAGCGATGCTTCAGGCTAATCCCGCGTTCCTCGAGCCCTACCAGAAGGTGTACATAACGGTCCCGCAGGAGATGATGGGTGCCGTTACGAGGGAGATTCAGGGCAGGAGGGGCCAGGTGCTGGAGATAAACTCTGAGGGTGACATGATCACGGTGGTCGCCAAAGCTCCTGTGAAGGAGATGTTCGGGTTTGCAGGAGCGATCAGGAGCGCGACCTCAGGAAAGGCTATATGGAGTGTTGAGTTCGCAGGCTTCGAGCTCGTGCCTCAGAATCTGTTCGAGCAGTTTGTGATGGAGGTAAGGCAGAGGAAGGGCCTGAAGCTTGAGTTTCCAAAGCCCGAGGACTTCCTCGGGTGAAAGTTTTATAAACCCTCTAATTTCTTAAGTCTGAGAAGGAGGTGAAGAAATATGGCAAAGGAGAAGGAGCATATTAACATTGCAATGATCGGACACGTCGACCACGGAAAGTCGACTCTGATTGGAAGGCTGCTGTACGACGCGGGAGAGATTCCGGAGCACATAATTGAGAAGTACAGGCAGGAGGCTCAGGAGAAGGGTAAGGCAACGTTCGAGTTTGCGTGGGTCATGGACAGGCTGAAGGAGGAGAGGGAGAGAGGTATTACGATTGACGTAGCTCACAGGAAGTTCAACACCCAGAAGTACGAGGTTACGATCGTCGACTGCCCGGGACACAGGGACTTCATCAAGAACATGATCACCGGTGCATCTCAGGCTGATGCCGCCATTCTCGTCGTTGATGTCGTGGACTGCGTGCAGGCCCAGACCAAGGAGCACGTGTTCCTCTCAAGAACTCTCGGTATAAACCAGCTCATCGTCGCCATCAACAAGATGGACAGGGTCAACTACGACCAGCAGGCCTACGAGAAGTGTAAGGAGCAGGTTGCAAAGCTCATCCAGCTCGTCGGATACAAGCCGAGCGAGGTTCCATTCATTCCGGTCTCGGCTTACAACGGTGACAACGTCCTCAAGAAGAGCGACAAGACTCCCTGGTACAACGGCGTAACGATCTTCGAGGCAATTGACCAGCTCAAGCCGCCAGAGAAGCTTGTGGACAAGCCGCTCAGAATCCCGATTCAGGACGTTTACTCAATCAGCGGTGTTGGAACCGTTCCGGTTGGCAGAGTTGAGAGCGGTGTGCTGAAGGTTGGAGACAAGGTCATCTTCAACCCCGCCGGCGTTACTGGAGAGGTCAAGAGCATCGAGATGCACCACGAGCCCATTCAGCAGGCAGAGCCTGGTGACAACATCGGCTTCAACGTGAGAGGTGTCAGCAAGAACGACATAAGGAGAGGAGATGTTGCAGGCCACCCCGACAACCCGCCAACGGTCGTCAGGGACTTCACCGCCCAGATTGTCGTGCTTCAGCACCCCACCGCCATTACCGTGGGATACACGCCTGTCGTGCACGCTCACACCGCTCAGGTTGCCTGCCAGTTCGTTGAGCTCCAGAAGAAGATCGACCCGAGAACGGGTCAGGTCAAGGAGGAGAACCCGCAGTTCCTGAAGACCGGAGATGCTGCAGTTGTGAAGCTCCAGCCCACAAGGCCGATGGTGATCGAGAAGGTCAAGGACATCCCACCGCTCGGCAGGTTTGCAGTGAGAGACATGGGCATGACCGTTGCAGCTGGTATGGTTCTCGAAGTTACGCCAAGAGGTTAACCCTCCATTTTTCTTTTTAGGGTGAACTGTTATGGCTATAAAGGGTTACAAGGCAAGGATCAGGCTGTCTGGGCTTAATCCCCAGGACCTCGACAGAATCTGCAACCAGATCAAGGAGATAGCGCTGAAGACAGGTGTTGAGATCAGCGGCCCGATTCCCCTGCCAACCAAGAGGCTTGTAGTACCGACAAGGAAGTCTCCAGACGGTGAGGGCAGCGAAACTTGGGATCACTGGGAAATGAGGATTCACAAGAGGCTCATAGACATAGCAGCAGATGAGAGGGCGCTCAGGCAGATAATGAGGATTCAGGTTCCCAAGGAC
Source organism: Geoglobus sp. (assembly GCF_054018175.1). Taxonomy (NCBI): domain Archaea; kingdom Methanobacteriati; phylum Methanobacteriota; class Archaeoglobi; order Archaeoglobales; family Archaeoglobaceae; genus Geoglobus; species Geoglobus sp. The sequence continues at coordinate 8,264 of NZ_JBPLZQ010000112.1, read as the reverse complement.
GTTAACATAGAAATCGTTCTCGAAAGCTAATTTTTTATGCAATTCAAAATCACATTTCTTGGAACTTCTGGCACAGTTCCGACAGTTGAGCGGAATCCCTCTTCAATTTTCGTCTCCTTTGGTGGTGAGAAGCTCCTCTTTGACTGTGGAGAGGGCACGCAGAGGCAGATGATGGCCGCAAAAACGGGCTTCGGTGTGAGCTCGGTGTTCATCACCCACATGCACACGGACCACTTCATAGGCCTCTTCGGGCTCATAGAGAGCATGTCGCTCAACGGCAGGGAGAAACCGCTTTACATCTACTGCCCCGAACCAGGGTTTCTCAGGGGTCTGTTTTCCGAGTTCGGATACGATAATCTCGACTTTGAAATCCGGGTTCACGGCCTGAGGGACGGAGATCAGGTGAGGTTCCAGAATTTCAGGGTTGTCGCTTTCAAAACCGACCACATTGTGAGGAGCGTTGGATATGCGGTTGTGGAGGACTACTTCTACAGGTTTTCTCCAGAAAAGGCCAAGAAGCTCGGAATTCCTCCTGGACCGGTTTACAGGCGACTTGCAAGCGGTCAGAGCGTCGTCTGGGATGGCAGGCTCGTAACGCCTGAGATGGTGACCGACGGTGTTGTGAGGGGGAGAAAGCTCGTCTACACCGGTGACACGAGGCCGACGGAGAGGACGGTCGAGGTGGCTGAAGGAGCAGATGTGCTCATCCACGACTCTTCCTTCACGTCAGACCTGCAGGAGTGGGCGGAGTACACCAAGCACTCCACTGCCAGGGAGGCGGCGGAGGTGGCGGGAGCAGCAGGAGTAAGGAAACTCGTTCTGACACACATAAGTGCGAGGTACTCAAAAGACGCGTCTCCACTCCTTTCGGAGGCAAGAGCGCTGTTCAGGGAGACGGTGGTTGCCGAGGACTTCATGACCCTTGAGCTAAACAGGGATAAACCTTGAGAGCAGGACCTCAATGCTGTCGTATATTCCTGTGACCAGAAGGAGGACGAACAGGAGTATTATGTATCCAGAGATCTTCCTGAGCCTCTCACCGTACTCGGCAAAAAGCCTTCTTTTCTCACCATACTTCAAAATCAGCCCTATTCCCGTCGCGATTCCGAGGCCAAAGAAGAGCATTGACAGTGCACCCTCTCCACTGGTGGAGCTCACGGCGTTGTAGCTCAGCAGCGCTCCGACAATCGGGCCAATGCAGGGCGACCAGACGAGCCCTAAGAACCCGCCGAAGAGAAATGAGTCAGCAGGAATCTTCATCTTTCCGACAGCCCTCGACGTCAGGGCCGAGTATTTCCCGTAAAGGTCGTCCGAGATCATGATCACTCCGAAAATCGTCAGTCCGAGGTAGGCTACAATCCTGAAAATCCCGGCCTTCCCCACTGCTGGCAGTATGTATCCCAGCGCGGTGAAGAACGTGATCATGCCTGCAATTATCGTAACGCCCCTCTTCCAGCTTCCCTGAGACCCTGCGAATATCACGGGAACCATTGGCAGCACGCAGGGGGAGATTATCGATATAAGTCCGGCCACGTATGAGAGGACGAGAAGGGTTATCATGCCTTTATGTTCAGCTGGTTTTTGATGAACCTATCAAAATCTTCGGGAATGATGACATCGTTTTTGACGAACTTGAACTCAGCGACCTCCTTTTCCACGTACTGAGAGGCCCTGATTATTCTTATGTACCTCTTGACGCTGTCTCCGTTGAACACCCTGTCGAGTTCTATGATGTTCTGGAAGACGAGGCTTATCGACGTTTCGGTGTGCACATCGTGCGCGTTTTTGACCAGCGTGAATATCCCCGAGCCGTTGTCCGTGTTCATCCTCACGACTATGTTTCTGAGGAAGTGTATGACCTTTGGAGGTGTGTGGTACAGAAGCAGGCCAGATATGGAGTCGAATGCGATGAAGTAATCTCTCTTCAGGCTGTCAAGGGCCTTTCCAATTGCGATGCTGACCTCGTTGAGGTTCATCGGGTTGCTCACAATGATGTCCCTGTCACTTACATCTACTTTCTGGTCCCAGGTGTGAGTGTCCACGACCCACAGCTCACCGTCAAAATCGACGAGCTTTTTCCTGACGTCCGGGGCGCTCTCAGTCGTGGCCACCCAAAGCGCTCTTTTGTAGTACTTCAAATACTTGAGAATGAGCCTTGTTTTTCCGGTGCCAGGTGATCCAATGAGCAGCATCGAACCCATCTAACCACCCTGACGAATTTTAGATTTAAAAAATTTTTTATCGATATTGATTATCAAATAGCGGGCAAGATATTCAGCCCAGCCTTTCCAGAAACTTTTCGAGCCTCCTGAGCATCTCGGCAATTCTGTCTTCACTTGTCGCGTAGCTGAGCCTGACCCAGCTGCTGTAACTCCTCCCGAACCCGGATCCCGGGGTCACTGCGACGTGGAACTCCTCGAGAAACTTCCTCGAGAACTCGTCTCCGTCCATTCCCGTGTTCATGAACACGTAAAACGCACCCTCTGGAGGTGCGTACTCTATTCCGAGCTCGTCAAGCCCCTTTGCGAGCATGTCCCTCCGCTTTCTGAACTCCTCTACCATGCTCTCAACGAAACTCTGGTCACCCTTCAGCGCTGCCACGCCCGCGTACTGCACGAAGGTCGTCGGTGAGCTGATTGAATGTGACTGTATCTTTCTCATTCTCGCGATTACCTCCTCTGGTGCGACAGCGTATCCGAGCCTCCACCCGGTCATGGCGTACGTTTTTGAGAACGCATTGATCGTGATCGTCCTCTCGAACATGCCGTCGAAGCTCGCTATGCTGTGGTGCTCCCCATCGAACACAATCTTTTCGTACACCTCGTCCGCCATAACGTACAGTCCGTGGTCGGATGCGAGGTCCGCGATCTCTTTCAGGAAGCTCCTGGGATACACGACTCCTATTGGGTTGTTCGGGCTGTTCACAACTATCATCTTCGTTTTCGAAGTGATGTGCTCTCCAACTTCCGCCGACTTGAAGCTCTCGTCGTGTCTGACGAAAACGGGTTTACCGCCTGCGAGGAGAATGCACGCCTCGTAACTGACCCACGCCGGTTCGAGGAGGATGACCTCGTCTCCTGGCTCGATCATGACCTGCATCGCCTCATATATCGCGTACTTCGCTCCTGACGTGACTATGACGTTCTCTGGGGTTGCCTGAATTCCGTTTTCGGCGTTCAGCTTCTCGGCGATTACCTCCCTGAGCTCGGGAATTCCCTGTGCGGGAGCGTATGTGGTTTTTCCTTCCCTGAGTGCTCTGCATGCGGCCTCGACTATGTGAGGGGGTGTGGAAAAGTCGGGTTCCCCGAGGCCCATGTCTATTACGTCTTTACCCTCCCTTCTGAGCTGCCTCGCCCTCTCGGATATTTTCATCGTGGCTGAAGGCTGAATGAGGTCAGCCCTGCTCATATTCCCTTATCCTCCTGACGAGCTTTACTGCTGCCTCTACTGCTCTCTTTGCGTACTCTATTCTCTGCTGAGCAGCAATTCTCCCCATTCCGGGGCCGCTTATTCCGAGTGTAACGGGAATCCCGTACTCGAGGCTGAGGTCCATGATCTTCCTCGCCGCGTGCTGTGCAACGACCTCATCGTGTTCCGTCTCTCCCTCTATGACGCAGCCGAGTGTCGCAACGGCATCGATTCTCCTTTTTTCCAGCATCTTCTTAAGCGCGATCGGAATGTCAAAAACTCCAGGTACGCGAATTACCTCGCTGACCTCTGCACCGAGAAACTCGGCATGCTCCTTTGCGAGAACCTCCATCATGTACGTTATGTCTCTGTTGAATTCTGCAACGATCAGGCCAAGTCTGATTTTTTCCATACTGCAAGCTGTGTCTTTGAGTATATAATAATAACTACAAACGAATACTAAAAAAGAAATCGGGGGTCAAATTTTGATTATTCCCCCGAGGTACATGAAGTAGGCTACGAAAACCAGCGCCAGGAAGTACATGAGCGGGTGGACTTCCCTGTACCTTCCGGCGACCAGCTTCAGCACGACGTAGCTTATGAATCCCGCACCGATTCCGTCGGCAATCGAGTAGGTGTACGGTATGGTCACGAGCACGAAGAAAGCTGGCAGCGCCTCCGTGAGGTCGTCGAAGTCTATGTCCCTCACGACGGTCAGCATGTAGAAACCGACTATCATGAGGGCGGGGGCGGTTGCCTGCGCCGGAATGACCTTCGCAATCGGCGAAACGAAGAGGCCGACGGCGAGGAAGAGCAATCCGACAACAACCGCAACCATTCCGGTCCTTCCACCCTCCTCTATACCTGCGGCACTCTCAATGTAAGTTGTCACGGTCGATGTGCCGAGCAGTGCACCAAGCGACGTTCCTATAGCATCTGTGAGGAGTATCTTCTCGCTGTCGGGTATGCTGCCGTCCTCCTTCATGAACCCTGCCTTCGCACTCAGTCCTGCGACTGTTCCGAGAGTGTCGAAAAAGTCGACCATGAAGAACGCGAATATCACTCCCAGTGCTCCCACGCTGAACAGCCCTGAGAGGTCGAGTTTGAACAGCGTCTTGTCCAGAGTGGGCATGGCTACGAGGCTCTCCGGGGGTGGCGAGACTCCGAGGAGGATGGCTGAGACTGTTGCGATGACGATTGAGAACAGCAGCGCGCCGGGAATGTTCCTCACCATCAGGATGAACGCGACCACGAGCCCTATCATCGCAACCCAGAACTCGGGCTTTCCGAAGTTCTCGGACCCGAGAGTTATGAGGGTTGCGGGGCTGTCGACGACTATGCCAGCTGCCTTCATCCCGATCAGCGTCAGGAACAGTCCTATACCTGCGCCAATCGCGTACTTCTGTGATGGTGGTATTGCGTTTATCACGGCAGTCCTCAGCCCGGATATCGAGAGAACTATGAAGAGCAGACCCTCAACGAAGACAGCTGCAAGGGCGACCTCCCAGGAGTACCCCATTCCGAGCACGACACCGTAGGTGAAGTACGCATTCAGCCCCATTCCCGGAGCGAGAGCGAATGGCTTCCTTGCGTAGAGGCCCATTATTATGGTTGCTATTCCCGCAGAGAGTGCAGTTGCTGTCACGAGGCTGGGTATCGCGTCCTTTCCAATGGCATCGCTGAGGATCAGCGGGTTTACGAATATGATGTATGACATCGTCATGAATGTTGTCAAACCCGCGAGTACCTCCGTTCTCATATCCGTTCGGTATTTGCCAAACTCAAAATAGTCCTCGAGAGTCATGGGAGTAGCTAAGTGGGGTGTTTATTAAAGTTTGCGTGATCTCCTGCACTCCACCGAAACGCTTTAAACGTACCGAGCAGAGAATAATTATTATGAGGTACTGGCTCGTCCTTTTAGCCCTTGCGACCGCTCTCATAACCGGCTGCGTTCAGCCAGAAGTTAAGAGTGTTCACACTCAGTGGGGAGAGGTCAGCGATCAGTACAGCGAGCTCCTGGTTACTGTCGATATTAGCAACCCCCTGCCGTTTTTACCGCTGAAGGATGTTGAGTCCTACATCTACGTGAACGGCATTCAGATAGCCAAGGGGAATGCGGTGGAGATTGGGAAGGACAGGCTCGTTCTCAGCATAAAAATTGAGAATGACAGAATCAGAGACATGTGGGTAAGTCACCTGCAAAGGGGTGAGAGAAGCGAAATGCTCATAAAAGTCATCCCGGTCATCAACCTCCTCATTACCGAGTACAGGTATCCTGTTGAGCTGAAAGAGGAATTTGTGACCGACATACTCGGGATGCGCTTTCCGGATCAGAGCGTGACTGTTGCGGGCAAGAAAATCTTCGTTCTGAAAGACATGGGCCTTGAGCTCGGCAGCGTGGACAACCTCAGGACCGAGATCTTCGTGAAGGGTACTGCGGTGAACAACGCTCCGGTAAGTCTCAACGTGAGGAAGCTCGAGTACCGGATTCTCATGAACGGGATAGTGATGGGAGAAGGCACTGAGGACCTGAACATCGCTCTCAAATCAGGTAAGCAGGTTGGAATAAAGGTTCCTGTAACGATGGATAACACGAAGCTTCCGGAGTGGTGGGTATCGCACGTGAAGAACGGAGAGCACACAACTGTGAGGGTTGAGGCCAAGATGTACATCGAGTTCATGGGAATTGAGTATCCCGTGCCCGTAACTCAGGAAACGGAGTTCAGCACCTCACTTGCAGGCTCGGTAAAAATTTAAACCGCACAACTTTCAATTTTTAAAAAGCCCCGTGGTGTAGCGGTCAATCATCCGGGCCTTTGGAGCCCGGGACCGGGGTTCGAATCCCCGCGGGGCTATTGTTTTTTAACATCTATAACCCCCTGATCCCTTCTTTACAGAAATTAAGAGCTTTTAATGTTTCTAACTTTTCCCAAAGATTTAGCTGGATCGTGACCGCAGTTTAACCAAGATGATGAATACGTTGAACTAATATCACTGCTTCACGGCTGAAGAACTCCGGATGTTCTACATGCTCAGGTTTGAAGGGCTGAAGAATGCTTACGAACATCCTCAGATTGACTACAGGATGAAACAGGGAAATGGGTTAAGATTGTGCTGTCTTCACTTGTTTAACTCTTTTGCATTTGTTCGTTCTGTTTCTATTGGTTTTTCAGATTTGCAGATCTGTCCCCCTGAGAGGATTCCCTATTCACTTCCTGATGATGTTGAAGGACTCTCATAATTTCAGATAGTCCAGAAGGATGGATACTCTTTTTTAAGTCAACATTTATTACACTCTAAATGAAAAAATCTATTTCAAAAAAGTTTTCAATGAAACACGTCTGAATGCAGTCTTTTTCAGATTGTTTATCAGTTTATCGAGTTCTTTAGCTACATCGCCTTTTACCAAAACACCAACCTCCAGAGATTTTTTGAAGGACGCAGTGGTGAGGTTGGCACTGCCAATGTATGCCTGAATCCCGTCCCTTAACAGGACTTTCGCATGCAGAAAGCCGAACTCCTCGCAGAACTCGAAAATCCTGAGATTCTGGATCCCGCCGTCCTCTGTCATCTTTTTCACAAGTCGGGATATATGGTTGAAATTGCTTCCTGTATCTGAGATGCCTCTGGTGAATATTTCAATTTCCACGCCATCTCTGGCTTTTCCGGGCAATATGTCTTCGAGAATTTTTGTGATCTCTTCTGAAAAAAAGGGATTTACAATTTTTAGAGATTCTCTGGAATTTATTAAAAGCTTCATGTATTTCCAAGGTAGATCACTTTTCAGAACTACAGGACCTCTTGGTCTCAGGTTTTCAGGGATGGAACACACGAGTTCTGTTATGTTGAGTGACATATCCGGAATTGTCTCTTCAATCAATTTCAGATGTGGGTAGATTGTAAAGGGGTTCTTCACTATTCTGTATTCCTCAGAATCCAGCCTTTCAACTATCCCGGCTTTTTCAAGGGCATTCATCAACTCCTGAACATCATTCACATCGATCTTGGGACTGGGGAGTATCTCCAAGATTTCGCTGAGGAGGATCGTTTCACCCTTCAACTTTTTGAGGAGTATGGCTGAAGCTACAATCTCAAACTTCAGACCTACTGTTTTCAGAACCATTAGTAGATCTATCACGAATTCACCTCATTCGATATCTTCCCAGTATCCTGCAAGACCCCCGCCGCCATACACCAGTCTCCTGTCCAGAAATCTGGAGCTGTTGAAAAACTGACAGCTGATCTCACTTAGGTGAGTGCATGCATGACAGGCTCCATCACTGTCGATACAGACTGGATCGTATATGCATCTCTTCCCAGATTCATGAGAACCGTAAAGCCATTCACTCAAACTCTGGACCAGAAGCGTGAGGAAGCCACCCATCATGAACGACTCCGAGGCGTAGATGTAAATGGCAAATGTGAGTGCTTCTGGAAAGTGGAACTCTGATATGCTGGTCCTTTCCATGCCACTGAGGACAGAAGCTTCCCTGATCATGAGATGTGAAATTGTGTGCTGAAGACCGAAAACGGCTCTGGTGGTTTTGTTTACCTCAGACACCGTGTATGGTTCGACCGAATCGAGATGTCTGAGAATTTCAGAATGGTCTCTGGGGCGCACTCCAGACGGTCTGTTCACTGGAAATCCATTATCTGAAAGCCATTTCAGAACTCTCGATGGATCAAGTCTTACGAAAATTGCCTCGGAGCATATCCTGTTAACGTAGATCGGCGTTTTCCCCTCACATGTTGGAAACGCTCTCAGTGTTATCTCATCTGGTTTTTCATCATTGTAAAGTCTTGTGTATCCGAAAACAGCATTTACCACAGGGAACGAGGTTGTGTAATATATCTAG
>NZ_JBPLZQ010000111.1:0-7200 GCF_054018175.1 Geoglobus sp. | reverse complement strand
CTATCACGCCCACCTGCATGACACCACCTCTGACAGGATGTGCAAAAACCCGGACAGGTATTTATCGGCCCGGATCAACTTAAGGAATATGATCGAGAGAGTCATAGACCCAGATAAAATTGACGTTCAGGCTGACTGCACAGAAATGGATGAGCTTTTCTCAGGCGAGAGAATCAGAGAGGGTAAGGAGCTCAAAGGTTTCGAACTCGTGGAGGTAGGGGAGGTGGAGAGCGAGGGCATAGAGGTCGTGGGAGAGTGCGACGGATTTCTCGGCATTCACGTCATCGTTTCTGGTGTGAGCGACGACGCTGCCCAGGCAATAGAAAGCCTGTTTTCAGAAGTGATAAACAGGATGAAGGGTGTTGAGTACCGGTTCAGGAAGGAGAACGTAAGGATAATGGTCTCAAACGAGTCTGAAAACCTTTTCACTCCCGAATGCGTCGGTAAAGTTATTTTCGAGGCAGTGAAGGCCATACCGGCAGTGGAAGGTGTAAAGGTAAGAATCGTGTGCGACGGAGCGGAATTTGAGAGGGTTGTTGAGAAGAGTTCACGGATTCATGCCGAGAGAGAAGACAGGGCTGGTCGCCTGAGTGAAGGAGACGTGGACACATTTTACGGATGCATATCATGTCAGGTTTACCTGCCCAATCACGTTTGCATCATCACTCCCGAGAGGCCATCGCCATGTGGAACCATTTACAGTGAGGCAAAATCAGCTGAGGAACTCAAACTCGTTCACTACTACTTCCCGGTGGAAAAAGGCGAGGAGATAGACGGGGAAAAGGGGGAGTACGCGGGTGTAAACAGAACTGTTCAGGAAAAGAGCGACTTCAGGATAGAGAGGGTTAAGCTACACTCCGTTCTGGAAAACCCGCCTTCAACCGGCAATTATGCAGAGGCAATAGTCTTTTACATGCCCGAAGAGGATGGCTTTGGAATTGTGGACAGGAGTTACAGAAAAAAGACCCCCATTGGTCTGACCTTCGACGAAATGGAGAAGCTGATAGTTGGGCAGCAGGTTGAGGGGTTCGCTGGAGTGAGCTTCGCATACATACGATCCAGGAGCTTTCTCAAAGGAGATGGTGGGTGGGGCAGAGTGAGATGGGTCTCGCCAAACGTTTACGACTTCATAATGGAGTTCCTGCCGGACGACGTGTTGAGGAGGATTAGAACATCGTCCTAACCGCTGAACACCCTGACCCTGTTTCTCTTGAATCCAATCTTTATCTCGTCCCGGCTGTCAATTTCAAGCCTGTGGTAAGCGTGATCCGGGATGTGAACGACCACCTTTTCCCTGTTGAGCTTCACCAGTATCTCGTGAGCAGGACCGACTTTCATCCTCGAAACAATCCTTCCCGAAAACACGTTGCCCTCGAGGTTTTTCCCGAGTTCCTTGCCCTCTCTTATCACCATAACGTATTCCGGCCGTATTCCGAAGAATACCCGCTCACCAGCATCAAAGTCGCACGAGCTCAGGTGGACAACCCCTTCACTCCACTCAATGACGATCTCACCATCCCTTTCCGCAACAACCCCCTCAAACACGTTTTCAAATCCGGTAAACTGAGCAACGAACCTCGAAGCGGGAAATTCGTACACCTGCTCTGCATCACCTTTCTGGACTATTCTGCCGTCCCTAATCACTGCAATCTCGTCGGCTATGATAAGCGCTTCCCTTATGCTGTGTGTGACGTATATCACCGGTATGTCGAGAGTTCTCAGTATTGCGGACAGTTCGAATGTCAGTTTTTTCCTCAAAAACTCATCAACGCTGCTCATCGGCTCGTCGAGAAGGAGCACCTCGGGGTTTCCTGCAAGAGCTCTCGCAAGTGCAGTCCTCTGCATCTCACCGCCGCTGAGCTCGGAAACTTTTCTGTCGAGCAGGTGCCCGATCTCCAGCATCTCCACGACCTCCAGGCTATCTCCCGCGTACAGTATGTTCTCCCTGACAGTCATGTGCGGAAAAAGCGCGTAGTCCTGGAAGACATAGCCAACCCTTCTCCTTTCCGGTGGGAGTGAGGTTATGTCCCTTCCGTTCAGAAAAATTCTCCCGCTGTCCGGCTTCACAAGGCCAGCTATCATGTTCAGAACCGTCGTTTTCCCGGACCCACTGGGGCCTATGACGGCAGTTATCCCCTCAAACTCCGCGGTGATCTCTATCCTCATACCACTCAGCTTTTTCTCAACACTGCGCAGCTCAAGCAACGCCATCACCCTGTTTCCGGAAGGCAAATACAAAGGCAAGAGAGACCAACCAGAAAACCACCGCTACAGAAGACGCTTTCTCGAGACCTCCGGAGAGGAAGTACATGTAAAGCTCAACTGGAAGTGTTGTTGGATGGTACGCGAGCATGAATGTTGCCCCAAACTCACCGAAGCTCCTGACGAAGCACATCATCACACCGGCAATGATGCTCTTCCTGGCAAGTGGAACCGAGACCCTCAGAAACGTCTCAAACTCACCCTTCCCCATGAGCCTGCTGGCATACTCGAGTCTCCTGTCTATGCCATCAAACCCGGCCTTCGCCGAGATTATCAGAAACGGAGAGGAGACGACGAGCTGGGCTAGGACGATTCCAAGAAAGCTTCTCGTCAGCCTTATTCCTGAAACTTCAGTGATGAATCCTGCCGGTCCTCCTGGCGACAGGATGTTGAGCATGAGCAGGCCCGTGGCTATTGGAGGGAGTATTACCGGAGTGAGGACGATTGCCTCTAAAAATGGTTTGTATCTGCTCTCCATCCTGGAAATACGGTAGGCGAGAGGAATTCCGAATACTGTGGCGATGGCCGTCGTAATGAGTGATGAGGTGAGGGACGTGAGCAGAGGTGTAGTGTCTATTGCCAGCACATCTGCGAGAGAGAGGCTTGCGACGGCAGAGATTGCGGGAAGAGACAGGTATATGAGCAGCAGAAATGAAAGGTAGTACACGGATCTCATGGTCGCACTTCCCTCACAGAGGTTCTGAATCCCATCTCTCTCATCATCCTCAGCCCATCATCAAGCATGAACTCTACAAAAACTCTCCCTTTCGAGTTATTCAGCCCGGCAATGCCGTAGGCTATCGCCTTCCCCCTGTAAACCCTGTCCCCCACCCTGACTACGGCTCTCGAGTACAGCTTGTTGAAATCTGGATTGCCCAGATTCACCTCATCTGGAAGGTCCACAAACCTGAGACCGTGGTTAACCGCCATGTTCCTGTAGAGGAAGCCGATATCGACTGTTCCTGCAGACAGGTTCGCGGATAGGTCGGTTTCGAGGGCGAAAATTTTGACCTTCTCAACCAGATCATCGTAAAACTTGAGCCCGTAAAAAAGCTCAGCCAGCTTGAACACAATCAGAGTCCTGTAACCGAGTGGGTCGACTGCCGGGTCACTCATTCCCGCGGTAACATCTCCGTTAAGGATCGCCTCAACCCAGTTTTCCGGAACGTCTCTTTTTCCGGAAACGACAATGCTGTTGGATGCAAACACGTAATATCCGTCAATTATTTCGGGCAATAGCTCTTTCAGAAGCTCATGATCCGCAGATATGACGACATCCGGTTTTCTGAGCCCATCCCTCACCATCTCCACAATCGCAACCGAGCCCTTTGCCTCTGAAATCACGTCGTAGCCATACCTTTTTTCGAACTCAGGAATTATTTTCTGTTCCATTTCCCTCACGAGGCTTGCAGCATACATGACCTCGATGCTCCTGCTGGATGTGCACCCTGCCACTGCCATTGCCGAGAGCGCTGAGAGTCTGAGAAAGTCCCTTCTCAGCATCGAAAAGTTTAACAATTCAATTGTATTTTAACGTTTGGTTAAATGAAAGTGGTTGACTCACTGCTCACCGAGAGGCAGCTGGAAATATACATCCGGAGGTTGAGAGGAGAAAAGCTGGAGGAAATTGCGAGGGAACTCGGCACGACAAAAAGCAACATTTCGGCGCTGGAGAAAAAGGCAAGGAGAAAAATCGAGCTTGCATACAACACGATACGGCTCGTGGAGCAGCTGGTGGATGCTCACATAATCACGATAAACCCGGGGACCGACCTCTACGAGATCCCGGGACTGGTTTACAGGAAGGGAGATGAGATGGGCATAAAGATAAGGTACAGCGGACCCGAGCTGATAAAGCTTCTCGTGGAAAGGTGCGGTCACAAGCTGAGAAACAGGGAAGTTATCAGACAGATAACGGTGGGCATCAAGAGTGACGGAGACCTCAGTGTGCTTTAGCTAAACAACTCCAAGTATTCTGCCGAGGTAGTACACGTAGAAAATCACCAGCATTCCTCCTTCCCAGCGGGTTATCTGCCTGTCCTGTGTCATGAAGAAGTACAGGAGGGTTGCAGCAACCATTAAAGGCAGGGCAAACGACGTGATGGATTCTGGAAACTTCACAGCTCCGATAAGAGACGACAGACCGGTTACACCGAACGCGTTGAAAATGTTCGATCCCAGCACATTGCCTATCGCCATATCTGCCCTCCCCCTCCTCGCAGCCAGAATGCTCACGGAGAGTTCTGGGAGAGACGTTCCGAGCGATACAGCGGTTGCAGCCACAATCTCCGTGCCAATTCCGAGTCTTAGAGAGACCTCCACAACAGACCTCACCGTGTACTCCGCTCCCACGTAAAGGAGGACTGCACTTCCGGCAAGAATTGCAGCGTCTCTTGCACCAAACCGCTCCTTCCGGTATTCACCGTTCTCCACAGAGCTCATGGCATACCCGAGATAAACCGCCAGCCCGGCAACCGAGATCACACCTTCAGCGGGTGTCAGCTCCCCGTCGTACGCGAGAATTGCGAGCAGAAAAGAGGAGGCTATGAGAAGCGGGAGATCCACTCTCAGCAGATCATACCCTATGTCAATCTTCCTTCCAACAATGCCGGCGAGACCTATTATCAGAAATATGTTGGTGATGTTTGACCCCACGACGTTCCCTGCAACTATCTCCGAGCGCCCCATTGCCACGGCGGCTATGGAGGAGGCGAGCTCCGGAAGGGATGTGCCAACGGCAACTACAGTCACACCGACTATGAAGTGCGGCAAACCCACCGCCATTCCGAGCTTTTCAGCCGACCTTGTGAAGTAATCCGATGACTTTATCAGCACTCCAAGGCTCAGAACGAATACCGCCGTCCAGAAAATCACAATGTTCTTTGCCGCACAGCCAACTTTTAAGTTTTTCCCGTAAAATTACTGAAAACGAGCAAAATAAGAAACATGCGCATCCCACAGTTCAAATGCGAGGGGTTGAGTATGATAAGAATAGACGGAAGTTACGGGGAGGGTGGTGGTCAGATACTGAGAAGCGCGGTGGCACTCTCCTGCATAACCGGTGAGGACGTGGAGGTCTACAACATACGAGCCAACAGACCGAAGCCAGGGTTGAAGGCACAGCACATGAAGGGGGTGGAGGCGGCAAAACTGCTGTGCGACGCAGAGGTCGAGGGGCTAAGGATCGGATCGACAAGGCTGGTCTTCAGACCTGGAAAAGTCAGGGCGAGAGATCTGAGGATAGACATAGGCACTGCGGGGAGCATTACTCTCGTTCTCCAGACCATCCTCCCACCACTCCTTCACAGCAGGAAAAGGTGCAGGCTGAGAATAACCGGGGGAACGGACGTCAGCTGGAGTCCAAGCGTTGACTACTTCAGATTTGTCACCGCGAAAGTGCTTGAGGAAATGGGCGCTGAGCTGGATGTTGAACTGGTGAGAAGAGGGTACTACCCCAAGGGAGGTGGAGAGGTCGTCGTTGAGATCGGCGAGGCGACTCTCACCGGCATGAAATTTTCCGAAAAGAAAACTGACACGGTTTACGGAGTGAGTCACTGCTCCAACCTTCCCGCCCACGTTGCAGAGAGGCAGGCAAGGGCTGCCAAGAAAATCCTTGAAAGCGGTGGATACTCTGTGGAGATAAAAACGGAGGTCTCAGGAGGCATTTCAACCGGATCCGGGATCACGCTTTTCACAGCATACAAGGGTTCCGTTGCCCTCGGAGAAAAGGGTAAACCAGCAGAGAAAGTTGGGGAACAGGCCGCGCGCGAAATACTCATGGAAATGAACAGAAGAGGTGCGTTCGACAGGTTTCTTGCGGACCAGGTGATGATTCCCGCAGTCATCGCGAAGGGGGAAACGGAGTACACGGCAACCGAAATAACACTTCACGCCAGAAGCAACGCGTACGTCATAAACAGCTTCTTTGACGGTGCTGCAGAGATAGAGAGCAACACAATAAGGATCAAAGGTATATTATAGTATATTTCGATAAAATAATTTTTATTTTGTTTTTGAGATTAACAGCGAAAATTATAAATATGAGATTGTATTTATTAATCATGCTAAAAAATATAAATGATTAATCGTTAGAATTGTGGAGGGATTAGCTATGAGATTGAGCAGGAGAGAGTTCAACAGAGCCATTGCAGCACTTGGAGCATCAGGGTTTCTGATGAACTACAGGACTGAGATCGTCAGTGCTCTGGAGGAGGCAAAGAAGGCCGGTGTAAAGCTGTTCTGGCTTCAGGGACAGAGCGATTCGGCCTGCACAGTTTCACTCTTGCAGGCGAGCGACCCAGACCTGTACGACGCGATCGAAGAGCTCAGCGTTGGCATATCCTTCCATCCGACAGTGATGCCCTCCTTCGGAGATGATGCAATAAAGGTGCTGGAGGAAGAGGATCCGGACGTGCTGGTACTTGAAGGATCGATACCAACTGGAAACATGGAATACGCATGCACCTTTGGAGAGAGAAACGGAAAGGAGGTAACTCTTGTCGAGTGGCTGGACGAGCTGATTCCAAGGACGAAAGTGGCGATAGTCGGTTTTGGAAGCTGTGCCACGTACGGAGGGATACCCTCTGGAAGGGATTTCGACGGAAAAAGCCCGACAAATGCTGTGGGGCTTTACCAGTTCCTGAAGGACAGGAAACCGTCAGTGCCAGTGGTGCTGATACCCGGCTGTCCGGGACACCCAGACTGGCTGATGGTCACGCTCGCAAGTGTGCTGCTCGGAATTGTTCCCGAGCTTGACGACCACTGGAGGCCCAAAGCATTCTTCTCAAACCTGATACACGACAACTGCGCGAGGAGGGGATTCTACGACGAGGGGTGGTTTGCTGAGAGCTTCATGGAGAGCGACATGAGGTACAACAAGTGCCTGTTCAAGCTGGGGTGCAGGGGGCCGATGACGCTCTCCGCATGCAGCGAGACCAA
>NZ_JBPLZQ010000110.1:0-51424 GCF_054018175.1 Geoglobus sp. | reverse complement strand
CTCAGAATACTGGACGAGAGGTTTGCGAGGGGAGAGATTGATGCCGAGGAGTACAGGAAGCTCAAAGAAGAACTTCTGAGATAGTTCACCCGAAGATCACGTCCAGCACGTCTCCGATATCCCGAGCTCATAACACACCACACGGGCACCTGTTCTGACCGAAAGATTATTATACATTTAATGAAAAATTAATACCATGAAAATCGTGAAGGTAAGCAGAAGGAAAACCGGAATCTGCAAGTGTCACAGCTCGTGTGCATGAAATTCAGGTACAGATTTTTCTAATTTTTTAACCAGTTGCGGGTTAAATTAATTAGGTTTCAAACAAATTATCTGATTGATGGAATCCTCCAGCAAGCTCGCTCGAGTGAGGAGAACAAAAATTGTGTGCACGATAGGGCCCGCTTCGGAATCTCGGGAAACCATAGAAAAACTAACAGAAGCTGGGATGGACGTAGCAAGGCTCAACATGTCATTTGGAACACACGAGTATCATAAAAAGCTAATTGAAAGAATCAGGAAAGCTTCTGAAAAATCAGCAAAACCTGTTGCGGTACTCATGGACCTTTCGGGAGCGAAGGTGAGAATTGGAAGACTCAGAACGCCGCTAACTCTGCACAGGGGAGACAGGATTAAGCTTACATCCGGAAGTGATGATGACGGGGCGTCAATACCCATCAACCGACCAGAAATCCTGAGCATTCTGAAAAAAGGGGACACTGTTCACCTTGCCGACGGATCTATCAGGCTTAAAATTCTCAATGCCGGGGAAAAGGAAGCGACAGCCGAGGTAATTGAAGGCGGGTACCTCACGTCGTATAAGGGGATGACTCTGCCGGAAAAAATCAGTCTTCCACCCATTACGGAGAAGGACATAGAAGACCTGAAGTTTGGAGTAAGGGTGGGCATAGACTGGGTTGCGATGTCATTTGTCAGGTCTGCAAAAGACATCATGATGCTGAAAGACGTTATTGCCGAAATCGGAGGCGATATCCCGATCATAGCCAAAATAGAGAGGAGAGAAGCCGTTGAGAATCTGGAAGAGATCATTAAAACCGCAGATGGAATAATGGTCGCCAGAGGAGATCTCGGTGTCGAGATGCCGGTTGAGGAGATTCCAATAATCCAGAAAAAGGCAATAAAGCTTGCAAACAGAGCCGGAAAGCCAGTTATAACCGCCACCCAGATGCTCAAGTCGATGGTCGTTCAGACCTCTCCAACGAGAGCTGAGGTTACTGATGTAGCAAACGCTGTTCTTGATGGTAGCGATGCGCTCATGCTCTCCGAAGAAACCGCGTCTGGAAACCATCCAGTGGAAGCGGTCAGAGTAATGGACAGAATCATAAGAAAAGCCGAGTCCATTTACAGCTACATCCGCAACCATCCCGCAGATTCAGTGACACAGTCGATCGCTGCATCTGCCGCACGGATGGCTGAGGATGTTGGGGCGATGGCGATCATTACGTTCACGAGAACCGGGTCTTCGGCCATCCAGATCTCCAGGTACCGGCCCCGTGCTCCGATAATAGCGGCTACCCACAGCCGCGAAGTCCTGAGAAGACTTTCAATCGTATGGGGGTGCCTACCTCTCACCACAATCTCCAGCCTCAAACCTGCAGATGAGCTTCTTGAGAGGATTGTCAGAGAGTGCATTGAACGGAGATACCTTGAAGAGACGAGTACCATCGTGGTCACCTCAGGCGTTCCGTTTGGTAGGCCCGGGACGACCAACACCATCAGGATTCTGAGGGCTGGAGATGTCGTGCACCCCTGATCGAGAGCCCAAAAAATTTATTAGCATTTACACCAGATGTAAAGTATGGACGCCAAGATGGTAACAGTCCTTGTGATAGGAGCAGTCGTCGCATTTCTCCTCTACAACAGTTACGTGCTTTTCCCGAGAGAGAAAGCGTACACCTCTATACCTCCCGAAGAATTCTACCGCATGATTCAGGAAGGAGACGTTTTTGTCATAGATGTACACATTCCAGAACAGAAGCACATTCCGGGAACGGACGCATGGATACCCTACAACAGGATTGAAGAGTACTCGGATGTCCTACCAAAGGACAAGTCAACAAAAATACTCGTCTACTGCAGAAGCGGACACATGAGCAAGATGGCCGCGTCGAAGCTGGCAGAGATGGGGTACAAGAACATATACGACCTGGACGGAGGTATAAACGCATGGATAAAGAAAGGATTGCCATTATCTTAGCCACCATATTCGTTCTATCCGGTGTGTCTCTTATTTCCCAGCAGCTCACTCAGGCCGAAATGAAAAAGTACCCCATGGAGTTCTACAGCCTCAAAAAAGGGCTTGAAACTGCAAAAAAGGAGAACAAACCAGTACTGGTATACATACACTCCGACACCTGTCACGTCTGCAGGGCGTTTCTCGAGGATCTGTCAAAATACGACGATCTCAAGAAAGCGATGAGTAGGTTTGTTGTCGTCAAGATCGATTTCAACACGGAGCGAGCTCTCGCAATGAAGTTCGGTGCCACAGGAACTCCTGAATTCTACATACTCTACCCAAACGGAACGGCAATGACTGTGAACGGGAAGAAACTCGCGTATATAGGTTACTCAAACACCCCCGACAACGAACTGGCAAGAAAGTCTTTCATAGCATTTCTCGATTACGCACTTCAGAAATTTTACAGCACATACACACAGTGATCACCCCGCAAAGAGGCGGCGTATAAGTCTCAGAACCTCATTTTCTATTTCACCGAGGAGTGCCACGCACTCATCCCCGGTCCCGGGATGTTTGAGCTCCCACACCTCGTCAATCCTGATGCCGTCCAGCTCCCCGTCCAGAGAAATGACGTAATCTGAATCTTCAACGAGTTCTCTGCTGATCTTCATCGGACTGGTGAGTTTGAGGTCTTTTTCTCTGCAATCCACTCTGCAAGAGGATTTAGCTCCGATTCGGGATGGAGACCAGCGCTAAGTGCTCGCATGTTGTGGGGAGCCACCTTGTTGAAAATGGCCTCTGCCAGTTTTGTTCTGCACGAGTTCCTCCTCGATACGAACAGCACCCTCTTCGTGGAGGTCAGCCTGTGATACTAGACCATGGAGTCTGCTGGCTCAGGCTTGATTGTAAATGTGCCTATCTCAATCTCACCCAGGTCTACGAACCTTAGCTTCAAGTTAATCTTGTCACCCTCAATTTCGATGATGTTGTAGCTGTGATCTGGCATGAGCACCTTGTAGGAGCTGAGAGACCCTGCATGAATTATGTGCGTCCTGAGAAGCTTTGTCGAGTATGGTACATGCCTGTGGCCCGCAACCACGATACCCCCATGACAGTGAAGTGTCAGAGCCTCCACAATCTCAGCAGCGTCTATGAGAACATTCCTGTTTCTCCCTGTGTGAGGTATCGGCACCACATGGTGGTGCATGGCAATGATGTTCACGCAGTTCTTTCTGACCTTCTTCGAAATCCACTCCCTCTGTTCCGGGCCGATGTACCCGTCGTCAGTATCGGGTAGCGTGCTGTCCACACCAACGATGACCACTTCATCCATCTTCACAGCCTTTTTTCTTCTGCCAAAGTATAGCTGAAAATACTTCAGCCCATCATTCCTCGCGTCGTGATTTCCAGGAAACGCGAGCAGATCCGGCTCCAGGCCGGAGAGAGTTTCGTATGCCTCTCTGAACTCATGATGTATTCCCCACTGACCGATATCACCTGTGAGCACCACCACATCCGGCTCAAGTTCGTTGATCTGCCTTATCGCTTTCTCAACCTTATCCCTGACAAGTTCAAAACCGAAATGTACATCCGAGATGTGCACTATCTGCATAAGTGCAATTTCTAAAAAATAGTTTTAAAGTTAATTGAGAGAGTCGTTCAGCCGAAGTACTGCGGTGAGTAAAAGTAGTACCTGAGGGAGATCAGAATGACCGAAGCCACAAAAATCAGATCCCTGAGTGTTCTGTAGTTCACGCTCATGAGCTTCTTAATAAAACCGCGATCGTCGTAAAGTCTTCCGCTCTGGATGGTCGACAGCATCCACGCCACACCGATGATACTGGACGCGGAGCCAATCATGAAGAACAGTTCAGTGTAACCTGAGAGAAACAGGCCGATTCCTGCTCCTGCAAAAGGAATCAGGTCAGTAACATGGTGTAAACAGCAAGCCACCATGCTTCCCGCTGTTATCGGTGTGCCCGCTACCGCGTGACACCTCTCGCCGAACTGCCTTATGTGCGTGTACAGCGCCATCTGCAACCCAAAGCCAGCATCTATGACCAGTATGTATGGCAGGTAGACCCTGAAGTTCCAGTAAACGGCATCTGCTCCACCAGAGAGGTAATTCACGCCAGTGTAGAATGCCAGCAGGAGTATTGAGGAAAGCAGTCCGAAACCTATCCGTCTATCGATCATATTTTCCACTCCAGAACTCTCGTACTGTCCAGCTCGACGACAAGTTTGAAGCTTCTCTCCTCTTTTATTCTCTCCAGCGCGTCTTTCGGAAACGTCAGTACTCCGTACCTGTGATGGCCCCACGAGTTTTTATCCTCTTTCCACTCAACTGGCACGTATTTTTTCCCACCAACCTCGAGAAATGTCCTGTTAAGCAGATCATAGGAGTAGAGATCTCCGGAATGTGTGTCGAGTCGCAGGTATATCGACGGCCTGTCAAGATCCGGATACTTTGGATTGAGGAAGACCGCCGTGACCTGTATGTTACCGTAACTCACTTTGGTGAGGTCCTCTTCACTCAGCTCTTCGCCAAACCCTGTGTTTTTGTATGAAACCAGTATTGCTATTACTCCTAACGCAACCAAGAGCAGGGCCAGCCTCCTCGTTTCCATATTTTTCATTAGATGTAAAATTGTATAAAAAGCTTTCCCATTACAGTCTCATGAACACTCCCACACCGTCATCGCGAAGGGAGAAGATTACAAACTGCCCCTGCTTTTCACCGGGCATGCCCGGAGATCCGGGTGGCATACCGGGCAAAGCTATGCCTCTGATCTCCGGCTTATCCTCAACGAGCTTTTCTATTGCTTCTACGGGGACGTGACCCACGACGAAGTAACCGCCGGTTTCGGACAGGTGACAGCTGTACATTTCCTCCGGAACGTTACGCCGGACGAATTCGCTCTTGAGGTCGTCGACATTGACCACATTCACCACAAAACCGCTGGAAACCAGATACTCAACATACTTCTCACAGCACCCGCAGCTTTCGGTTTTGTAGAGTGTAACCACTCTATCATACACTGCAACATCCGTACCTGCCCCTGACGGGTTTCTGAGGTAGAGCAATGCACCAGACAGCACGAGCAACCCGACAGCCAGAACGATTAATCTGCTTTGGATCATATCATACTATCGGGGGGAAACTTATTAAACTTTTTCATTCAATGTAAAATTATGTCCAAAGAAGGCTCGGACAAAAAGAAGTACGACAGAATCGCTACACTCTACGATTTCATGGAGACTCCCATGGAGATTCTCGCATTTTCGAGCTGGAGGAAAGAACTGATGGACCTAGTGGAAGGAGACAGGGTCCTCGAGGTAGGGATAGGAACCGGAAAGAACATCCAGTACTACGGAGAGTGGGATGTCGTGGGAATTGACATCAGCAGAAAGATGCTCGAAAAAGCCTTAATCAGGTCTAAGCGTTCTGGCAAAAGAGTGCAGATCGTACAAACCGACGTGGAAAGTCTCCCATTCAAAGACGGAGTATTCGAAGGGGTCATATCCACGTACGTATTCTGTTCGGTTGAGAATCCGGTTAAGGGACTGAGGGAAGTATACCGGGTGCTAAAACCTCAGGGTAAAGCATATTTTCTCGAACACGTTAGAAGCGAAAGCGAGATGGCTGGAAAACTGATGGACATCCTGAACCCTGTTTTCAAAATGATTGGTCCTGAGATAAACAGAAGAACCGTGGAAAATATAAAAAAGGCAGGATTTAAAATAATCCAAGATAGAAATCTCATGACTTCGGTGTTCAGACTCGTCATCGCTGAGAAAACAAGTTAGCCAAGCTGTTTCAGGTATTCTATGAGGTCATTCAGGTCCTCTTCCGTCATCTGCCATCTCGGCATACACGGATTGAGTTCTTCCCCCTCATCGCCAATACCCTGGGTTATTGCCCTCTTTATGTCTTCCTCGCTCATCCCGTGGGTCTTATTGAGTGTAGAATACCGTATATCGGGTGTCTTGACCCCACACATCATCGGATAAACTCCACCTTTCCCATCGGTTCCGTGACAGCTCGCACAGCCGCCACCATGCATGTAGAGCCACTGAGGACCGTCGACAAATGGTATTCTCTCCCCTTTCTGATTGACCCCGGTCATGAATATCATCTCTCCGTTCGATCTGTATTCGGCAACAGGTTGATATGGTGCTTCCGGATACCTCTCCATACCGGGACCCATGGGCTGATACGGCATCATGTAAGGCATTTTATTGTACCAGTACATGTTGGCAATGCTCAGACCAATCGCAAATGCTGCAACAGCAACAGCCAGGATCACTAAAACATCTCTCGTCTCCATGCTAAATATTTACAGGTGGCAAGATATATACAGTTTACCAAGGGAATGTGCCCCCATGCAAAAGAAGAGTTTAACTGATCCCCAGCACAGCAGAAACCAGAACCAAAACCTTAAGTAAACATTCTAATAAAATGTAATTGTGAA
Source organism: Geoglobus sp. (assembly GCF_054018175.1). Classification (NCBI taxonomy): domain Archaea; kingdom Methanobacteriati; phylum Methanobacteriota; class Archaeoglobi; order Archaeoglobales; family Archaeoglobaceae; genus Geoglobus; species Geoglobus sp. The sequence continues at coordinate 44,752 of NZ_JBPLZQ010000110.1, read as the reverse complement.
GATGGTGACGACATCTGTGAGGCTACCCGAAGATGTAATTCGGGAAATTGAAAAATTGAGCAGAGAAGAAGGAGTGGAGAAGGGAACTCTGATAAGAAAGCTTCTGACAGAATCGCTCAGAGAGTACAGAATCAATAAAGCCATGGAGATGTACAGGGAAGGCAAAGCCTCTCTCTGGAGAGCTGCTGAAATTGCAGGCATCACATACAGGGAAGCTCTGGAGGAGCTTAAAAAGAGAAACATTCCGTTCAGGTACGATCTGGAAGATCTGGAGATAGATGCGGAATGGGCAATGAGATGAGAGCTGTCAGCAACGCAGGACCTCTCATACATCTCACAAAAATAGGCAGACTTAACATTCTCGGAGACATTTTTGAGGAGGTTATTATTCCGCAAACTGTCAGGGTAGAAGTGGTGGACAGGGGGAAGGAAAAGGGAGAACCTGATGCATTCCTGATTGGGGATGCTGAATGGATAAGGATTGCCGAAGACCCGCCTCAGGCTGATGAGCTTGCTGAAAGAGTGGGGATACACCGGGGAGAGGCCTGTGCAATTTTGCTTGCCAGATCTCTCAACATCCCTGTTTTGCTGGACGATTCAGATGCAAGGAAATTTGCTCTCGGATTTGGAGTTGAGGTTGTGGGTTCAATCGGCCTGATTGTGAAAGCGGTTAAAATGGGGCTGATTTCAAAGGATGATGGACTCAGAGATCTGGAGAAACTTGCTGGTGTTATGTGGCTGAGTGTTGACGTTTATGAAAGAGCAAGGAAGATTATTGAGAGTCTGTAAACTCCACTCAGATAACCTGAAAGATATTCAGCAAATTAACTCTTTCTCATATCTCTGAACAGACTGCTCCTCAGGAAGTAAATCAGAATGAAGAATGCATAGACAGGAGGGTAATCCACACCGAGCCTGTAAGCAACTGATATGCCAAAAGCCAACAGGATAGCGAGAAGTAAGGGAAACAGGGTTACGCTGTCAGAATCGAGCTTCATTCCCTCCATGTTCTCGAACTCAAACTCCTGCAGAACCTCAAGCTGGAATTCTGTTGGGGAGTACATCCTGATCTCAGCCAGACTTTTGAATCCGTGTTTCTCCCCCCCACTTTCTGAAAACCTCTGTTGCTACTTCCGTCACCTTTCCGCATTCGAGCTTTTCAGCAAGCCTGTTGACGAGGGTTGTCTTGCCCGAACCTGAAGGTCCTGAGAAGCCAACGAGCTTCTTTGCCTCATCTGGCATTTCTGCCCTCACCTCTCTTCACTGTTTCCACAATGAAGACAACAGCCAGAATCTCTGCTGGCTCTCTGTCCCTTGCCGTCTCAGGGAGGGAATTCAGCCAGTCTCTGAGTTTTTCCTTAGATACCACACCCACCAGATAGGGTTTTCTTTCAACTCCAAGCATGGTTAAAACAGGAAGAAAAAAGCTTGTATCTGTAGAGAGCGGACTGAAAGTCATGGTAGGGAATATAACCGGAAAAAGGAGCGCCCCCGCCGGGAATTGAACCCGGGTCGAGGGTTCCGGAGACCCTCAGGATATCCACTACCCTACGGGGGCGTAAATCCAATCATCCGACATCCCATCCCGAGTGAGCAACGTTTTGATGGCATCACTGCCGGTACAGCACCAAGCCAGACGACTTTGGAGGATTTATGTCGAGGGTTAGAAAAGAGTTTCGTAGGACGATGGGTGTGGGCAAATACCAAGTGTAAAGATGTAACACCCTCAGTGTCCACTTAGGTTCAGTCCGAAAGAAAAACTATTCTGGATCGACGCCTCGCTTTCCGGTATTCCCGAAAAGGTTCTGAATTTCGCTCGTGCACGTGGTAAAAGCCGATGAGTTACCCTGCTCACAGAATGTCCGGTTCTCTGAGCTCCGCATGCTGAATGTCACACCAGCAGCATCAACAGGATAGGTTCTGCCGTTCCGGGGACCGTCCGGTGAAACCTCTTCAGCCTCTCCCCACCCGTATGCACAAGCGTGTCTCCAATCTGGTGTGGATCTCACACCCTGCTCCAGTAGACACCAAGATGCGCGCTCCGTCCGGATGTCAGAAGTGGTGACTCGTCGTTGGCCATTATGTACCTCGCCTCGAAGAGAGGTCTTTGATTCGGGATCGGTCTCCTTTCTTCCAGCATCACAAGCGCGTCAAACACCGTGTCTCTCCAGAGTGCGGGATGATTGCACCGAATCCGGACCCCCCATCATGAGTGCCCCGTAACGGGAGCATTTTCCCATCCACCGCACAGCCCGACTGATATCCATCCCGTCTCCCGGAGATTTCACGGCTCCGGCCTCCTTCTCTCCCACCACAACGCAGCACTTCCTGTTTCAACAACCCCCAAACACCCTTCGTGAAGCCACATCCACACCGACAATGGAACAGCTGAAAAATTTACGAGTGAGCAGGCGCCACCATTACATTTTTTAATTCCCGCACGAACTCCAGAACAATGATGCCAATGAACCCCAAGCAGATGAAGAAAATGATGAAACAGATGGGAATAGAGATGGACGAGATCGAGGCTGAGGAGGTAATAATAGTCACCAGGGGAGAAGAATGGGTCTTCAAAAACCCGTCTGTCGTGAGAATCACCGCTAAAGGTGTAGAAACCTTCCAGATCTCTGGTGATTACGAGGTTAGAGAGAGAATTGTGATAAGCGAAGATGACGTAAAGCTGGTCGCAGAGCAGGCTGGAGTCAGTGAGGATGATGCGAGGAGGGCTCTCGAAGAGGCGAAAGGTGATATTGCCGAGGCTCTGCTTAAGCTGACGGAAGAATGAAGCCACCCGTAGTTCTGAAAAGCGGCAGAAATTTCTACCTGGTAAACGAGTTTAGCGGAGAGCTTCACACCCACAAGGGAATAATCAGGCTCGACGAGCTTAAGAACAAGAAATACGGAGATTCGGTTTCGAGCCACCTCGGGGTGGAGTTCAAGATTCTGCCCTTCAGGGCTTCAGACTTTTTCAGGCTTTTCAGAAAGAAGGCCACGCCCGTAATGCCGAAGGACATAGGTATGATAATTGCACACGCGGGTCTGCAGCCCGACTCGCTGATCCTCGACGCCGGGACGGGGAGTGGAGTCACCGCAGCATATTTCGCCTACTTCAACAAGTACGGAGATGTAATCACGATAGAGAAGAGGCCCGAGTTTGCGGAGATTGCGAGGGAAAACTTCAGGATGGCCGGCCTCAAGAACATACACCAGATTGTTGGAGATGCGGTCCAGATCGCCGAGGGCTTCAAAAAGGAGTTTGACCTTGTGTTCCTCGACATGAAAAACGACGTGGAGATGATTCCCGTAGCGCACAGGATACTGAGAGAGGCGGGGTTCCTTGCCGTCTACAACCCGTACATCGAGCATGCGAGAGCTGTCTACGAGAGGATGCTTGAGGTGGGATTCAGAGATGTCGAGGGGTTTGAGCTGATCAAGGTGAACCTCGAATTCAGGAGGGTAGGAACGAGGCCATTCACGGACATATTCCATACCGGATTCGTGGTTATCGGCAGGAAGATCTGACCTCAGCCCTCCAGACCATCAACGATTTTTCTCAGCCACTCTGGGAGAGCGAAGCTTGCAACGTGCAGCTCAGGGTTGTAGTGAACCGTCTCAACCTCTCTGCTCTCGAACCTTCTCCTCAGCTCTTCAGCATCCGGATATTCGGGAGAGTGGAGCATGTAGCTCCACAGCCCGAGAGGATAGGTGGGGACGAAGTTCGTGTACACCCTCACATCCATAACCCTGGAAATGTTTGCCAGCATTGTCTTGAAGTACTCCTGCTGAACGAACGGAGACTGGCTCTGGGTGGCGAAGACGTCTGAAATCTTCCTGCACATTCCGTAAAACTCCTCGGAAATAATGTGCTCACTGTACGGGTTCGGATCCGTTCCATCGACGATCATCACGTCGAATTTCTCACCCGCGCTTCTCACAAACTCTATCCCGTCCTCGATCAGAAGCGTCACCCTCGGATCGTCAAAAGCCCCGCAGTCAATACCTATGAGCTCCCTCGAAACCCTCACAACATCTTCATCCAGCTCGACCACCACAACCTCGTCGACGTCGTGCTTCAGCACCTCCCGCAAACTCCCCCCGTCACCTCCTCCAACAATCAGAACCTTCTCCGGATTTCGGTGAGAGAACATGGGAACGTGGACGAGCATTTCATGATAAAAGGGCTCATCCCTTTCGGTGAGCTGGATCTTGCCATCAAGAACGAGCATCCTTCCGAAATCGCAGGTTTCGAAGACCTGAATGTGCTGGTACTTACTGTGAAAGTCCACTATTTTCTCCCTGACCCTGATCTTTATTCCCGTGTTACCGTAGAGCTCCTCGAACCACTCCATGCCTGCCACACTCCCTTCAGGATTTAAATCATGCCCCTCAGATTGGCGACTTGTCATCACACCTCAGTGGCGGGAGTAGTCATCATCGGGGCCGCAGCGAGAGGGCGATTACAGATGCAAACACGAGCCCCATCGCCAATCCGTGCCTTACGGTTAGCTTTTCCTTAAGAAATACCTTTCCAACCATCGCACCTATCACGGGAGACGTGGCGGAGATGGGTGAGACCATGTTGCTCCCTATCAGGCTCACCGACGTTACAAAGGACAGTATGCCCGTGACGGAGATCAGTCCTCCAAGCAGTCCCATGTAAAGCAGGGTGTTCCTGTCCACCTCAAACCTCCTGACCATCGCGTAAAGCATCGCTGAGTTCAGGAGGAGCCTCAGAAACGCGAGTGTGACTGGAGAGAGGTGATCGGTCAGGTAGTCGAGAGTGACGATGGACACTGCCCAAGACAGAGAGGCAAACAAGGCCGTAAGGCTCTTCAGCGTGAACTTCCCGCCCTCCTTCGGAAGGACGATTACGGCGAGCAGAGTCAAGATAGAGGCCGCTATTACGTTGGTCGTGACGGCGTAGCCGTAGACAAGGTTGTCCATCACCGCCACGAATACAGGGTACGTGGAGGCCAGCGGCAAAGCGTAGCTAACGGGAGAGTTCTTCAGCGCTGTGAAGTAGAGCAGGTCACCTATGAAGAAAGAGAAGACAGTCGAGATGACGATCAGCATGACGAGTTTCAGGCTGAGTGGCTCGATGCCCTTTATCACCACGAGAGGGAGAAGAAATGCGACGGCAAACACACTCCTGATAAGGTTTCCCGAGTACTCGCTCACGTTCCGCAGTCCGAGCTTGAAGATGACACCTCCCGCACCCCAGCAGATCGCTGAAATTAGCGCGAGAAACGTTCCGAGTATCACCAAACTCATCAGGTCTCATTTGGTTTAAAGCTTTTTAAATGTGCTTTACGCGAGATATAAACCTCATAATAATTATTTTCTGATGGACTTTATACAATTAACTATATACAACGAGCCAGACAATAAAGTTAATGGCAAATTTATCAGAGATTCTCGGAAACGAGAGAAGAATGCTGACAGTGATATATCTGCTGAAAAACGACGGACGTGGCAGCGTTTCGGATATCACCGAGTACATCTGCGAGAAAAGCAACAACACCTCGGGGAAGTTCAGGAAAAGCGTTTACGTGAGCCTCATGCAGACCCACATCCCAACTCTCGAGCGTGCGGGACTGGTTGAGAGAGAGCGTGATGTAGTCTTCATCGTCAATTCAAAGCTGTTTGAAGACCTTCTGTCTTTCTTAGAGTCGTTTGGCTCCGTTTTCAGGTGATGGTTAAGTGGCAATTAACTGAGTACATCCTGTGACAACGTTTGATTGCAACGAGTTTGCAAAGTTAAAAGGAGTTGAAAAGATGAAAAAAACTGGAATTGGATTGCTGGGAATTTTCGCTACCCTGGCGATTATTCTCGGTGTGGGGGCAAACTTCAGCGACTACAACGCTAGTAGAAGCCTCCACTGGACAGTAGTCACAGACGACACAGAATTGATCGACCTGACACCCATTCAGCCGTACGCATACATAGGCGAGGATGGAATGCTTGCGATCGACTTCTCAGCAAACAACCCGAACTATCCGGGGTATGGAGATGGAATTAGTCCTGCAAGTGAGTACAATTTTGATGAAGTGTTTGCGGTCAGCAACGACCTCTGGGAGCAGTTCCCGATAGTCGTGAGAATAACAAGCTCAGACAGCCGTGTGGAATTCTACGGACATGAAGGTGGAGTCTATGCAGTTGATAATGGTCAAGAAGCTACAGCATCTGACAGTGCGAGAGACGACGTTTGCTTCGTCGTCCAGCCGGGAGATGACGTGAAAATAGGTGTCGATCTCAATGCCAATGGAGACAGCCCGGGAGACGTCTGGGATGACTCAATGACACTCAAGGCGTACAGGATTGGAACGGAGCCAGCAGAGCTTAGCGACTGCGGGCAGGAGTAAAGAGGTGATGTGATATGAATAAACTTTTCGGGATAACGCTCCTCATTGCCGGTCTGATACTTGCGATGAGTGCTGGAGCGAATTTCAGGTACTATGAGGCAGACAGAAGCGTTACGACTGCCATAGTTGCCGACGATAACGAGTTCATCGACCTGACTCCGCTTCAGCCGTACGCTTACCTGAACAACGGTAAGTTAACGGTGGAGCTGAGCGCCAGCAACCAGAACTACAATGAGTCCCTTGGCTTCGGACAGGGTTTGAGCCCCAACACGACGTATGTGTTTGAAGAGGTCTTTGCCGTGAGCAACGAGCTCTGGGAGAACAACGAGACTGACTACCCTATATGCGTTTCAATATCGGTTCCCGCTAACAGCGAGATAACTCTCTTCACAGGAGAGTACAACGAATCCGCAACATATGGCACGCAGCTTCAGTTCACGGTCGAGCACGGCTCACCTGTAGCTGTCGGCATGATATTCGACAACTATGGCCTTGAACTTGGAACATACGAGATTAATTCGATGACAATAGGCGCCGAAGCCGGTGCCTGTGAAACTTAAATTTTTTAATTTTTTGTTAGGTAGGCCGCTATGAAAGTTTCGTCAGTTTTCGGCAACATGTTCATTGTGATCGCATTTATTTTCCTCATATCATCAGCCGCAGGTCTCGCACTCAACAGACCGGTTTTGTTCTCATACGCAATCTCTGAAAGCATGGAGCCAACAATAGGCGTCGGAGACCTGTTTTTCATCAATCCCTTTTCCAAAGGGGGTGTCGGAGACATCGTCGTTTTCAGGATGGGGGACATGTACGTCGTGCACAGAGTTTACGCCATGGAAGGTGGAGCGTACATAACCAAAGGAGACAACAACATAGCCACAGACCAGCAGGGTGGAAAGAACCCGCCAATCAGCGAGGAGGACGTAATCGGGAGTGTCGTCACATTCTCCGGATCGCCCATCACGATGCCGAAGGCAGGAGCTGTGATTGACGCGCTTCACTCGAACAGCCTGATTCTTGCTGGTATTCTCATCAGCCTCGCTTTTGTTGCATTCGGAAAAAGCGAAAAAAAGAAAAAGGACAGGAAAAAGGTGAAGGTCTCTGCTGGCCTATTCTACGGTGTTGCTTCGTCTATCCTGATACTGGCAGTCGTAATCTCCACGATGCTTTCCTGGGGATCGCTGTCGTTCAGCTACGCCTCGACTCTTGCAGGCAATCAGCAGGACGGGTGGTATCTCCCGGGGACGACGTTTGAAAAGACGATGACGTTCGAAAATGGCGCAAAATACCCCATGGTGTTCTTCTTCGACAGAGAGCAGGGTATTAAAGGTGAGGAAATGTCATACATTGGCCCGGGAGAGAGCAGAAGCATTGTGTTTGATGTGAACGTTCCTGAAGATACCAGGATTTACCGCGATGGGGTGGAGGTCTATGCTTACCTACCGCTGTTACCATTATCTGTAACGGAAGAGCTTTACAGCATATCCCCGTACATGCCACTCGCGGTGCAGATTGCATCAATACTCGTTCTGCTGTCCGTACTGTACATGTTATCCGGGATGAGGGAGGAATACATCGTTTTGAGAAAAAGAAAGAGGAGGTTAAAAATATGAAAGCAGTTTATGGAATCATTCTACTCGTGCTGAGTGCAACGCTTGTATTCGGTTCGAGTGGAAATTTCAGGGAGTTTGACGGCGAGAGGAAAGCTCTGTATCAGGTTGTGGACAGCAGCAGCTCGTACATCGCCTTCAGCTGCCCGTCAGACGGTAGTTCGCATGGCTGTGATGGTGGCGTGGAGATGACACTCACGAACAACCTTGACAGAATCGTAGAGGTACACATTTACTCGGACTCGAACCTCGTGGAATTCGGCAACCCCACATTGCTGTACCCGGGCGAGACAGCAACGATAAGCGGTACGGTATCAGAGCATCACGGCAACTTCACAGCGAATCTGCAGATCGTTGCAACATGGAGCGGTGGTTCTGCTTTGATAAACGCGTGCACACTAACAATATCAGGTCACGAGAGTGTGCACGGCGGGTGCTGTGAAAACGATGGATCTGGTGAGGAGTGATTAAATGGATCCGCTTAGCAGAAAGGTTCTAACCGCCCTTCTGGTAACTGCAGCAGTACTTTCTGCAGGAATGGCGGTTTACGCATACTCTGTTGATCCAGTCACTGTTGAAGAGACGAGTGAAAAGGTCATAGAGTTCAGAGGCAGTCTCAAGCACCACGCAGACTTCTCAAACGAATCCATATACGGTGATTCGGCATCGCTGAGCGTTTACCCGAGAAAGATAACGGATAAGATCCATGGAAACTACACGCTCACGACAAGTCCGGAGAGTGAGGGCGAGTACCTCCTGTCAGTCGATGCCTCGTACTACATCCAGAACGGAAGAGAGAAGACGCTGGTGTGGGAGGAGAACATCCTCTCTGAAAGTGGGCAGTTCAGCGGGAGCAAGCTACTGAATTTCACGCTAACCCCGGCATCACTTCAGGAAGATCTGAAAAGAGTTAAGGAGGGGACCGGATTCAGCAGAGTTATTCAGAGCGTCGTCATCACTGTTAAAGCAGATGCTAAGGGAGAGAGTTTTGTCCACACAATATCTTTCATCTCAGGATCAGACACATTCGCATTCAAGGACACTGAAAAGAGCGACAAGGTGACAAGGAACGTCAGGACTGTGGAGGAGAACAGTGTAACGGGGCTTGACGTCGGAAACGCGAGACTTCTTTACGCAACCCTCACCATATCAGCCCTTATACCCGCAGCAGTCATAAACAGACATCAGATTTCAGATCTGAGGTCGGAAAGATCAGAAAGCAAGTCCTACATAATCGAAGGAAGGCAAGATGGTGAAAAGGTCGTTCTAAACAGCTTCGAGGACCTCAAAAAGGTTTTTCAGCTCTCGGAGAGTCCAGTGATAAAAACGGAAGGAGAAGATGGCACAGCATACACAATAACCCACGAGGGGATACTGTACGAGTTCAGGAAAAGGGGCTAATTCAGCCCCAATTCATCCTTTATTTCCTGCAGACTCATTATCCCGACTTCGTAGAGCTTCTCCAGCGGCATCAGCTTCTCGATGAGTCTTATCCTGTTCCTGTCACAGCCTGCCGCAAAGCTCTTCTCCTTGAATTTTTTCTTCACGGTCTTCGGAGTTACCTCTGTGATTTTCCCGCCCTTGACGAGAGCACAGGCAATTATCAGCCCGGAAACGCTGTCTGCAGCTTGCAGGGCCACCTCCACCGGCTCCTCGTAGTCCATCCCGTGTCTCATGTGGTTGTGCCTCGCAACAACGTCAGCTATCTCTCCGTAGCCCTCCTTCCTGAGTATCTCCGCCCCCACCTCGCCGTGCCTTTCCATATCTTCCCCAACAAGCTCGTAGTCAATGTCATGCAGAACTCCAATCCTCCACCAGAGTTCCTCGTCTTCACCAAGCTCCCTCGCTATGCCCCTCATTACCGCCGCCGTGGCGAGGCAGTGCTTTATCAGCTTTTCATCCTTAACGTACTTCTTCAGGAGATCGAGTTCCCTCAAAGTTCATCAGCCCTCCGGCTCGCAGCTATGAGTGCATCCATCAGTGCTCTCTCAGCATCAACGACCTTTCTGAGGCCTTCAGCAGTCGTCCCTCCGGGAGTTGCCACCCTCTTCACAGTCTCTTCAAACCCGTAGCTCTCGTAGAGGTACGAGGATGCCTCGAAAGCAGATATAGCGGCCTTTCTGGCGTTTTCGTAGCTAACGCCCTGATGGACCGCGGACAGAACAAACGCGTTTATCAGCTTGGCAAGTATTGCTGGAGCGCTCCCGAGGAAAGACGTCATCGCCTCCAGTTCTCCCTCATCATGGCAGAATATGAAATCGGCATCGAGGAACCTCAGGTGCTCTGCAGTCTCGGGAGGATAGCAGGCGACCACGCCCTTACTCTCGATCGCGAGGTTCGTCATCGCCCTGAAGGGGTTGTCTATGTGCCTAAGCATCTCTTCCAGCTTCACTCCCGCAGCGAAGCTTATTAGCGGCTTCCCCTTTGCCACACTCCCGATCAGTTCCATGTTCTTCCTGAAAACGGAGGGTTTGAGCGTGACGACGAATATGTTCGCATCCTTGGCCGCCTCAATTTCAGAGACCACTTCCACACCCTCTATGTCTGGAAACAGCTCCGTTCTCCTCCTAACGGCGATGACCTCAGCGTTCTTCACAGCGTTCTTAACTATCGCCGTCCCGAGGTTTCCGGCACCTATCACAGCAACCTTCATGATTCCACCTCAATCGCACACGAAACCCATAACCTCAACAACTTCCCTGTCCACGACTTCCTCGGGCCTGACGGCCGAGTTGTCATAGAGAAGAACCATCCCACTTTCATAAAGCTTACTGGCGTATTCAACCGCCTCGTCACCGGCAACCTCCACCTCGCTTCCATCCTCCACGAACCTGAAAATCACCATGACAATTCTGTGTTCAGGGAGAGATATATCGCTTTCCTTTCACCGCCGAACACCCTCCACCCATAATCGCAGCTCTCGTGCTACATGCTCCAGCCAACCATTCCGGTTAGCCTGCAGGAGCCGGCAGGCCCGGGCAACCTGCCCAGTTCTCGACGCAAGCAGGATTTGCAGAGCAATTCGCACACGCAAAATAAAATGTGGCAAGGTTGAAAAACGCTTTCGGAGATTGCGCACTTCAGTTAAATTTCCTAACCACAACATACGAGAAAAAAACTTAAATTCACAGAAACAAAACCAAACTTATGCGCGCAAAGAACCGCACCCTGCTGCTCCTGATTGCGCTCTCAGTACCTCTCCTGATCACATCGGGGTGTTCGGACGATGAGAACGTGAAGGTCGTCTTTGACACACAGCACAGACCGATATTCTCGAGCTTCGATAAGATGAGGGGCGTGTTCTCGGAGAGAGGTCTGGAGGTGGTTGATGGCGGGATCGAGGACCTCAGAAGTGCCAAGGCCTACATCCTCACCGGCCCAGCGCACAGAGTTTACGAGAAGGAGATAGTGGACTTCGTTAGAGGTGGCGGAATTCTCGTGATCATGATCCACATCCCACCCTCCAACATCATGCCGCTGCTGAAGGAATTCGGAATGGACGCAGAAACGAGCCCGATAGAACACAACGTGGTCAGGGCCGTTCCATCCGTGGAAACGGATCTGTCCAGGGATGTTGAAAGCATGGTGCTCTACGGAGCATTCAGGGTCAGCGATCCGATTTTCGTGGAAAATGAGGATGTGATAAGGCTATCTGACGGCACGGAAATGGGGCTCGTGGGGATGAAGAGGTACGGCGAGGGTTACGTGATACTCGTCGGCGACGACGCGGCCTTCATGGACGCATACATAGAGAGCGCCGATAACCTGAAGTTCGTCGAGAACCTCGCAGATTTCATACTGAAAAATGGCAAAGGTTAAATTTTTCCGGTTTTCAAATTTTAAATTATGAGCTTTACTGGAAGGCTGCTCGAAGTTGATCTCACCGAAAGAAAACATGAGGTTCACGAAGTCGAACTGGAAAAATACGAGAAGTGGCTCGGAACAATGGGAATCGCGTACGAGATCGCAAAAACACTTTCCGGAGGTTTTGATCCCCTGAGCGAGGACAACTTCATTGTATTCTCTGCGGGAATTCTTGCCAACACCACTGTCCCGGGAGCGACGAAGGTTGTTGCCGTGACGAAGAACCCGCTGAACAGAACGTACGGGCCTTCAGTAGGTGGAGGCGCTTTCGCGAGGGACATGAAGAGAGCGGGGTTCGACTTCATTCTGATAAAGGGCAGAGCTGACAGACCCGTGTGGATTGACGTTTTCGACGGTAAAGTGGAGATCAGAGACGCAGATTTCTGGGGGGAGGACGCGCTCGACAGCTACGAGCTGCTGAAGGAGAGAGGAAGGAGCGTTCTCACCATAGGTCAGGCAGGGGAGAACCTCGTCAGATATGCTCTCGCGCTTATAGACGGCATACACCACCTCGGCAAAGCAGGGCTCGGAGCAGTGATGGGAAGCAAGAACCTGAAAGCGATAAGAGTCGGAGGGACCGGAAAGGCGAGAATCGCAAACGAAGATGGGTTCAGAGCCGCTGTGAAGGAGTTCAGAGAGAGCGTTATGAGGGACAGGGTTACCAAGATTTACGCAGAGATGGGAATAATGGCCGCGTGGGACAGCTGGGCGAAGCACGGGTACCTGGCGAGGAGAATGAAGAGCGAGGCTGTTAGCGAGAGCGTTGCGAGAGAGTTTGGAGTGGAGAAGTACCTGAGGGAAATAAAACTCAGAAGCACAGGATGTCACGGCTGTCCATCCCCATGCAAGGCCATTCTGAGGGCTGAGGTGGACGGGAAGGAGATAGTCACACCCTCATCCCTCTACCTCGGCGTTGCCTATGAGTTCGGAGTCAAGTGCGGGGTCGAGAGTGCAGAGAGAGCTGTGCTCTGCCACGATGTAGCCAACAGGCTTGGAATAGACGCGATGATGTTCGCCGAGCTCTTCGACATCCTTGCCACCCTGAAGGAGGAGGGAAGGGCTGACGTTGGCATAGAGAGGAGTTCGAAAGCAGTCATCGAGCTAATGGAAAAAACGGTCCGCCACGAAGGTATTGGAGAGCTGCTCGCCAGAGGAGTTGACGGTCTGAAAGAGAGGTACGAGTTCGAGGACTACTTCATAAAGAAGATGGAGCCGCTCTTCGACCCGAGGGTTGCCTCGGGAAGCGAGGCGTTCGGCCTGCTGACGAATCCGCGAGGGGCCCAGGAGGGGCCGGTCACGATCACCGTGCTTCCGGGGAGAAAGAAGGAGAGCATTGAGAGGTACATGAGGAGCATAGGCGCGAGTGAGGGGCTGATAGCGGAAACTTTCAGAGATGGTTTTAACCCCGCCCTGTTCACTCTCGCCGCCGAGAACTGGCTGTGGGCCCTGAACGGCCTCGCCCTCTGCAGGAGAGAAAGCATAGCCAGGAGCCTGAACGTGGACGTTCTTTCAGAGCTCTTCTCGAACGCGACAGGGATAGTGGTGAGCGGACAGGAAATAGTCGATGCTGGAGGAAGGGCATTCAGCCTAGCGAGAGAACTAAACTGCTCCGAGGGTTACAGCTTCGAAGACGATCTCCCGCCAAGAAAGTTCTTCGAGCCGCTCAGAACGTGGGAGGGTGAGAAGGTGTGGAGGGACTACCTCACCGGCAGGGTTTACAGCTACGAAGATGTCGTTGAGATGCTCAGGCAGTACTACAGGATGAGGGGATGGGGAGGGGAAGGCTGCCCTTAGGTCGAGTAAGTTTTTAAAGCCTTCCACCCTACTCCACAATGCTTCTCTAAACCTGAGGTGACGGTATGGAGTACTCAGCAGAGCACATAGAGGTTCTTAGCGATCTCGAGGCTGTGAGAAAGAGGCCCGGAATGTACATAGGCGGAATCGGAATTCGCGGGCTCCACCACCTTCTGTGGGAGGTAGTGGATAACGCGATAGACGAGGCCCTCGCCGGGTACTGCGACAGGATAAAGGTCGTGCTCCATGAAGACGGTAGCGCGAGCGTGGAGGACAACGGAAGAGGTATCCCGACGGAGATGCACCGCCTCGGAAGGCCGGCACTCGAGATTGTGATGACGAAGCTGCATGCTGGCGGAAAGTTCAGCAAGAAGGCCTACAAGGTGTCCGGAGGTCTGCACGGGGTGGGAATCTCAGTCGTCAACGCGCTCTCTGAGTGGCTCGAGGTTTATGTGAAGAGGAACGGAAAGATCCACTACCAGAGGTACGAGAGGGGGAGGCCCGTTACCGAGCTGAAAGTGGTTGGCGAAACGGATGATACCGGCACGCTCATCAGGTTCAAGCCCGACGAGGAGATATTCGAAACTACAGAATTCAGGTACGACATAGTGGCCCACAGGCTGAAGGAGCTCGCGTTTCTCACCAAAGGCGTGAAGATCGAGCTCGTTGACGAGAGGAAGAACAAGAGAGAGGTATTCTACTCGGAGAACGGCATTCTGGACTACATAAAGCTCCTGAACAAGGGAAAGACGAAGCTTCACGATCCCATTTACATTCACGAGAAGGTGAACGGAATAGAAATGGAGATCGCCCTCCAGTTCACAGACACCGATCACGAGGTCGTCATGGGGTACGCGAACAACATACACAACGACGAGGGTGGAACGCACGTCGTGGGATTCAGATCAGGGCTTACGAGAGCGATAAACGAGTACGGAAGGAAGCACATCAAGAAGTACACTCCCATAACCGGCCTCGACGTCAGGGAAGGGCTTACAGCCATAATCTCGGTTAAGGTTCCCGAGCCGCAGTTCGAGGGGCAGACGAAGACGAAGCTGAGTAACAGCGAGGTTAAAACGGCTGTGGAGAGCGTGGTCTACAGGAGAGTCCTTGAGTGGATGGAGGAGAACCCTGATTCGGCCTCGAAGATCATCGAGAAGTGTCAGACGACGAGGAAGGCGAGGGAGGCCGCAAAGAGAGCGAGAGAGCTCGTGAAGAAGAAGAGCGAGGTCGCTACCCTCCCCGGGAAGCTGGCGGACTGCTCCTCCAGAAACCCAGCTGAGAGGGAGCTGTTCATCGTGGAGGGTGAGTCGGCCGGTGGTTCTGCCAAGCAGGCGAGGGACAGGAGGTTTCAGGCCATACTACCGATCAGGGGCAAGATAATTAACGTCGAGAAAGCAGGGCTCATGAAGGTCCTGAAGAACGAGGAAGTCAAGGCGATAATCTCGGCAATAGGGGCAGGAATGGGCAAGGACTTCGACGTGAACAGGATGAGGTACGGAAAGATCATCATAATGACCGACGCCGACGTGGATGGTGCTCACATAAGGACGCTCCTTCTCACGTTCTTCTACCGCTACATGAGGCCGCTGATAGAGTACGGGCACCTTTACATAGCCCAGCCACCCCTCTACAGGGTAAAGAAGGGCAAGAAGACGTACTACGTCTACTCCGACGGCGAGCTTGAGGACCTGCTGAAGAGGATTGGGGATGCCGAGGTGCAGAGGTACAAGGGTCTGGGAGAGATGAACCCCGAACAGCTGTGGGAGACGACCATGAACCCTCAGAACAGGATACTCATCAAGGTGACGATCGAGGATGCCTCGATGGCGGAGGAGCTGATAACGGTCCTGATGGGAGAGGACGTTGAGGACAGGAGGAGATTCATAATCGAACACTCCAAGGAAGTGAGGAATCTGGACGTGTGACCATGAGGATGTCCGCGAAGTGTCCGGCGTGCCTCCTGAACAGAATATACCAGGAGTGCAGGATGGTCAGCGAGGATGAGGAGCTGATAGGCAGAATAATGGAGAGGTCAATGGAGATGATCCTCGAGGAGTTCAGGAGAAGGGAGGTAAACGCCGTTGCGTCCACAAGGGTTCACAGGATGGTCTACGGAATGCTGGGCAATGACGACCCGTACAGAGAGCTGAAGAGGAGGGCAAACGAGGAAACCGCGAGAATTCTGCCCCTCGCAAGAAGGTACGTGGAGAGGGGTAATAGGTTCAGAAACGCGGTTGTGGCGAGCATAATAGGCAACAGCTTCGACTACGGAGTTCGTGGGCACGAGGTGAACGACAGCAACTTCAGGGAGTACTTCGAGAGGGAGTTCAGGAGGGGGCTTGCGATTGACGATGTAAACGAGATAAGGCACCTGTGCAGGGGAAGGGTTGTGTACCTGGCAGACAACGCTGGAGAGATCGTCCTCGACAGGCTCCTGGTGGAGGAGGTGAAGAGGCTCGGAGGCAGGGTGAGCTTCGTCGTCAGGGGTAAGCCCGTTCTCAGCGACGCCACAATCGAGGATGCAAGGTTCGCGGGAGTACACGAGGTGGCGGACGAGGTCCTCACCAACGGCCTGGGTGCGATTGGAATAATCGAGGAGGAGCTTCCGGAGGTCACTAAGGAGAGGATGGAGGACGCCGACATCATAATCTCCAAGGGCATGGCAAACTACGAGTGCCTTTCCGAGAGCAGCTTCGACAGCGTGGCCTTCCTGCTTAAGGCCAAGTGCGAGCCGGTGGCCAGAGACGTGGGAGTGAGGGTTGGGGACATGGTGGCGATGCTGAGATGAGCCTCAGGGAGAGGACGCTGCAGGAGCTGTTCCAGGCACTCACGGGAGTGGAGAAGGAGGACTGCGAGTACTACCCTTGCCACTTTGAGGGACAGGACTGCTCCTTCTGCTTCTGCCCGTTCTACCCCTGCCTGATTTATGAGGCCGGTGGAGTGCTGAAGGACGGGAGAGTGTGGAGCTGTCTGAGGTGCGAGTTCATCCACAGAAGGGAAAACTCAGAGGAGATAAGGAACATCCTGTCCGGCTACCCCTTCCAGGTTCTTGCGGAGGGAAACTGGAGGTTCTACAACGAGATACTTCAGGAATACCTGTTCGGAAACGTAAGGGGGAGGGAGGTCGGGGAGAGCTACACTGTCTACAGAGTCGAGGAGGAGGACGGGTGCTATCTCGTTGTTCTGGACGGCTTCGAGATTGTGCAGGTGGAGAGGGGGGTGTGCAGGGAGCTGAGGGGGAAGAAAGGCGTTCTGCTGCCGGTTCGCTAAGCAACTCCAGTTTTTTCGAGAACGAGCTCGAACTCCTCCTTGGACGGGTCGGCGTCCTCAAGTATGGTGTACCTCTTCTTCCGAATTTTCTTTGCGAACATTAACGCCTCGAGAACCTGCTCCTTAGTAAGACCTATTTCCCTCGCGGTCGTCGGGGCCTGGACCTTCTCAAGGGACTGCTTTATCCTCTCCCAGTCGCCAATACCGTAGTGCTTCTGGTGGAGGTACTCCATTATTATCGCCCCGATCCCAACCTGCTCTCCGTGCAACCCATTGCCGTGCCCGAGGTAGTCGAGAGCGTGGCTGAACTTGTGTTCAGCACCGCTCGCTGGCCTGCTCGTTCCGACAAGACTTATCGACACTCCGCTGAGGATGAGGCCCCTGATGAGCATCTCCAAGTGCTTGATGTTTCCCATGTCGAGGTTTGCAGTGGTGAGCATCAGGTTTGCAGGCATCACCGCCATCGAGGCTGCGACCTCGTTGTACTCCTCGTCAACCTTCTCCTTCGCAAGAATCCAGTCCTTCACGGCAGTTACGTTGGAAATCAGGTCACCGTAGCCCGACCTGAGATACCTCACGGGGCTCTTCCTGAGGATGGTCAGGTCGGCCAGAACCGCAGTTGGGGGGTTGGTCGAGATTGAGATGGGTCTGTTCTCCTCCTTGAAGCTCGCGACCGGCGAGGCAATTCCATCGTGGGAGGCGACGGTTGGAATGCTGATGTAGGCCACGTTCAGCTCGGACGCGAGGACCTTCCCAACGTCCAGGACCTTCCCTCCTCCAATTCCGATGACGGAATCTATGTCGGTGTAGCCCAGATTGAACTCTATTCTCCTAACCTCCTCCATTCTGGCCTTTTCTACGTAGAAAACGTCAACAACATAGTCTGAGATCTTGTCGTGGATTTTCTGCCCCACCATCTCGTAACTCGTTTTTCCAGAAATGAGGACCACACTCGACAGGTCGAAATCCTCAATTACCTTCTCAACCTTCTTTCTGGCATTTTCACTTATTTCAACGAGACTCGGTAGCTCAGCAAGCTTGAGATACTTTCTCCTGTACCTTCTCAATACCTTCACCTCCAAAAGGAGAGAGAACCAACACACGGGCTGGCGTAAAAAGGTCTCGTCCGGTCAATAAAAAGTTTTGGGAGGATTGCTAAACACCGATTCTCTGGAGAAACCTGTCCTTCGGCATGTAGCCAACCCACCCATCCACCGGCTTTCCCGATGGAGAGTAGATCACGAAGGCGGGGGTCGCGATGTCCCCTCCAAACAGAGCAGCTAACTGAGAGAGAGCTGCCCGATCCCTGCTGGTATCCACGTATGCGGGGACGTACCTCGTTTTTATCTTGGCCATAACGCTCGGGTCGCTGAAGACGTCGCTCTTCATCCTCTCACACCACACGCAGGTGGGGGAGGAGATGAAAACAAGAATGCTCTTGTTCTCCTCCCTGGCCACCTCAAATGCCTTTTCAAAGGAGTACCACTGACTCTCATCAAATCCTCCGGACTTCGGGATGAAACCGTAGAGAATGAGCACGATTCCGGCAGCGATGATTGCTATGTAGGCCAGCCTGCTGTCCATGGGCAAACCTCGGCCAACTAACATAAAGCTTTTTTGCGTGTGGGAGATTCTCTGAAAAAGCAAAGAAGGTAGAGCAAAATGCAGGTAGAGGAACTCAGAGAATACGTCTCGAGTTACGGAGTCGAGCTGCTTAAAAAGAGGGGGGTCGAGGAGCTCTATCCGCCCCAGGCCCTTGCGGTGAAGAAGGGTCTGTTTTCCGGCAAAAACATGGTGGTTGCAGTACCGACGGCAAGCGGAAAGACGCTCATCGCAGAGCTTGCCATGGTTCACGAGATCATAAGAGGTGGAAAGTGCCTGTACACCGTCCCTCTGAAAGCACTTGCGAGTGAGAAGTACCGGGAGTTCAGAAAGTGGAGTGAGATAGGGATAGAGGTCGCGATATCCACAGGAGACTACGACAGCAGGGACGAGTGGCTGGGGAACGCAGACATAATAGTGACCACGAGCGAGAAGGCGGATTCACTGATAAGAAATCACGCAGACTGGATCAGGAAGGTGAGTCTCCTCGTAATAGACGAGGTCCACACGCTCGATTCGGCAAAAAGAGGTGCCGTGATCGAAATACTCGTCGCAAAACTGAGGAGAATAAACCCCGCAGTGAGAATCCTCGCACTCTCTGCAACGATTCCCAATGCTGACGAGATCGCAGAATGGCTGAACGCGGAGCTCGTTGAAAGCAGCTGGAGGCCAATACCACTGTACGAGGGAGTGTTCTATCCGGGAAAGGTGCTGAGAGTGAGTGAGAGAGGAGTGAGTGAGGCAAAGGCCGGAAGGAACATAGAGAGCCTCGTGAGGGACACGCTTGAAGAGGGTGGCCAGGTTCTGATTTTCGAGTCAACGAGGAGAAACGCAGAGTCCCTCGCAGAAAAACTGATACCTGTAATTTCGGACTTCTCCGACGACAACTCCGCACTTTCGGAGGAGATACTCATCGAGAACGAGGGTGAGATGAGCCAGAGGCTCGCGAGGTGTGTCAGGTACGGCTCGGCATTTCACCACGCGGGTCTTCTGAACTACCAGAGAGAAATCGTCGAGAAGGCGTTCAGGGAGAGGAGAATAAAGGTCATCTGCGCAACCCCCACCCTCGCTGCAGGCGTGAACTTGCCGGCGAGAAGGGTGATAGTCAAGGGGATTCGCAGGTATGAATCTGGAGTCGGCAGCGTGTTCATAAAGGTCAGCGAGTACAAGCAGATGGCCGGCAGGGCTGGCAGGCCGGGACTCGACAGCTACGGAGAGGCCCTCATTGTTGCCAAGACGCGGAACGAGGCGCTGGAGATGGTGGAGAGGTTCGTCCTTGGAGAGCCGGAAAGGGTGACGTCGAAGCTCGGCAGCGAGAACCACCTCAGGTTCCACACACTCTCGATAATCGCAGAGGAGATCGCAAGAAGTCTGGATGAGATTGAATCGTTCTTTTCCTCAACCTTCTTCGCCTACCAGAACGAGTTCACCATGAGGTGGGAGATTCAGAGGATAGTTCTGCAGCTTGAGAAGTGGGGATTCGTCAGCAATCACGGTGTGCTCGCCGCAACGGAAGTGGGTGAGCTGGTCTCAAAACTGTACATAGACCCCCTGACCGGTTTCATATTCAAGGAGGCCGCAAAGAGGTTCGACAGTCTCAGCGACATGGCTCTGCTCCATCTGGTTTGCAGAACTCCCGACATGGAGCTGCTGTACCTGCGCAAGAGCGACGAGTGGGTTGAAGAGGAGGCCTACGCGTTCAGGGAGGAGCTCACGTACTTCCCATCCTACTACTCCTCGGAGTACGACTGGTTCCTTAGAGAGTTCAAAACGGCACTCCTGCTGAACGACTGGATAAACGAGAGGGACGAGGACGTCATATGCTCCAAATACGGCATCGCTCCCGGAGACCTGAGGAGGATAGTCGAGACCGCCGAGTGGCTGTTCCACGCGCTCACAAAAATTCTCGAGTACCACGGAAACGGTCTCGCAGTGAGGAGTGGGAAGCTCGGAGAGAGGATAAAACACGGAGTGAGGGACGAGCTCGTCGAACTGGTCGGGCTGAGGTGGATCGGGAGAAAGAGGGCGAGAAAGCTGTACAATGCCGGCATCAGATCCGTTGAGGACATGGCCATCAGGAGAAGCGTCGCCGAGAGACTCATCGGAAAGAGGATCGTGGAAAAGGTGCTCGCGGAGTACGGGATGCAAAGCCAGAACCGAAATGATAGAAAGTGATAAATAGTTACGTCTCGGCACAGAATTATGAGAACCTTTGGGTACATCGTGGAGAGAGCCTCGAAACTCTATCCAGGCGTAGAGATCGTCGGGCCCGAGGGAAGGACGAACTACCGAGACTTTTTTGCGGACGTGAAGAGGACTGCAGGGTGGCTGAAAAACGATCTCGGGCTGGAGAAGGGGGAGGTCGTTGCCGTCGCTGACTGGAACACGCTGCGCTTCATGGAGCTCGTCTACGCGATTCCAATGGCGGGAGGAATTGTTTACCCGGTGAACATAAGGCTCCCTCCGGAGCAGATATTCTACACCCTCCAGAAGGCGGATGCGAAGTACCTGATATACTCCGGTGACTTCTCTGCCCTCGCCGGGAAGTTTGATGGCGTGAAGGTGAGTACGGAGGAGGTAGGAAAAGGCGAGGAGGTTGAAGAGGGAGCAAGTGAGGAAGATGATGCCGTGATAATGTTCACCAGCGGAACCACAGGCCTGCCAAAAGCCGTGAAGTACACCCACGGAAAGTTCATAGATGGTGCATTAAGCATCGCACACCAGCTCACGATGCACGACACCCCGGCGAAGCTCGAAAGGAGTGATGTGGTGTTTCCCCAGATACCCATGTACCACATAGTCTCCTGGGGCTCAGTGCTCATCGCACCCTACCTCGGCCTCAAGCTTGTCCTCGGCGGGAGGTTCGACCCGCTCGAAACCGCGAGGAAGATTAGAGAGGAAAAGGCCACGTGGATAAACGCCGTGCCGACGATGATCCACATGCTCATGGAGTCCGACGAGGGCTTTGGTGGTGTCAAGGTGCTTGTTGGAGGCAGCGCAGTAACAAGGAGGCTTGCGGACAAGATGAGGGAAAGAGGGATACGCTTCACCACCATCTACGGGGCGACAGACATGCTCGCCGCCTCGATAGCCGTTTTCACAGAGTACACCACGAGCGAGGAGATGATCAGGGAGATCACCCATCCGGTTCCCTTCGCGAGGTTCAGGATAAGGAAGTTCGAGAAATCGGAGATGGGGGAGATTCTGTTCAAGGCGCCATGGCTCCCCATGGGGTACTACAGGGACGAGGAAAAGACTAAGCAGAGCTACACAGAAGACGGGTGGTTCATAACCGGCGACATAGGGGTGGAGATGCCGGACGGAGGAATAAAGATACTCGACAGGTTCAAGGACGCCATAAAGAGCGGGGGAGAGTGGATTCCGACGAGCATCCTGGAGAGCGTGATTTCTGAGGTTCAGTGGGTCGAGTTCGTGGCCGTGATTGGGAGAAGAGACGAGAAGTGGGACGAAAGGCCAGTTGCTGTGATAAAGCCGTTTGACGCCGAAAAGGCCAGCAGGAAAGAGGTGTTAGAGCACCTGAGGAGGGCTGCGGAGGAGGGCAGGATTGCCAAGTGGTGGATTCCGGACGACATTGTGTTTGTGGACGACATGCCGCTAACGAGCACGGGAAAGATAAGTAAACTCGAGCTCAAAAACAGACTGGGGTGGTAAAAATGCTGGAGAACAACTTTCTGCTGAGTGACGAGATAGCGGAGCTGAGAGAGGAGGTAAAGAAGTTCGTGAGCTCAGTGGATCCCGAGCTTTTGAGGAAGATGGACAGGGACGAGGTGGACTATCCGTTCGAGTTCGTGAGAGAGGCGGGCAGGAAAGGTCTCCTCGGGCTGAGGTTTCCGGAAGAATACGGCGGTAGAGGGCTCACGTGGCTCGCCGAGAGCGTTGCAGTTGAGGAGGTTGGGGTGCTCGGAAACGGGATTGCTTGCTCGTACTCCATGGTCAGCATTGTCGGCGAGGCGATATACCGCTTCGGTCAGGAGTGGCAGAAGGAGGAGTTCCTGAAGCCAATAATAGAGGGCAAGAAGATCTCCGCAGAGGGTCTGACCGAGCCCAGAGGTGGGAGCGACTTCTTCGGCACAACCACGAGGGCCGAGAAGAAGGGAAACAGGTGGATACTGAACGGTGTGAAGAGGTTCATAGCCGGTGGAAAGGTCGCTGACTTCTACCTGATTTACGCGAGAACCGACCCGAACGCCCCCGGGCACAGGGCTCTGACCGCATTCCTCGTTGAGAGGGACATGGGGGTGGAGGTGGAGGACCTGCACAACCTCATGGGGTTCAGGGGCATGGGAACGGCAAGAATAGCCTTCAACAACCTGGAGGTGCCGGACGAGTACAGGATTGGAGAGGTAAACGGAGCCAGAAAGATATTCAACAGGATGATGATTCCCGAGAGGCTCACGTCTGCTGCAGGCGCTGTTGGGCTCGCGAGAGCTGCGATAGAGGTTGCGATGAAGTACTCGACTAAGAGGAAGGCGTTTGGCAGGAAGATAAGGGAGTTTCAGGGCGTGAGCTTTCGAGTTGCCGAAAGCGTGGCGAAGCTTGATGCAGCGAGAGCGCTGGTTTACACCGCTGCAAGGGCAGTTGACGAATACGATGCAGGAAAAAGCCAGATGGATCCCAGAAGGCTCGTGAGCGAGGCGAAGTACCTCGCAACAGAGTTCGGGTGGGAGATAGTCAATCACGCGATGCAGATCCTGGGCGGGATAGGGTACACTCAGGTCTATCCCGTGGAGAGGATGCTGAGGGACATGCGCCTCGCCCCGATATGGACTGGCAGCAACGAGATCATGAAGCTCCTCATACAGCACGAGGCCTACAAGATGCTGAACCTCCCTTCAAGCGACAGGGACTATGAAAGAGACGCGATGGACTGGTACAAGGAGTTCGAAAAAGTTTATGAGTGAGGTTTTCGGGTTTCCTCAGCCACCCCTTTTTTCAACATCCTCGTCCCTCGGCAGCATGAAGGCGAAGAGCATAGCGATCAGGATTACGGCTGTGAGGAATGCAAAGTAAACTTTCGCGCTGTAGATGAAGAAGGTCGCGAGAAACATGAGTGCCACCGATATTGCTCTGCTGACAAGCCCAACAAAGCCTGCTGCGCTACCGTGAACCTCCTTCTCGTGAAATCTGCCTATCCAGTCCATGATTATTGGATATGCGGGGAGCATCAGGAAACCGGCGATGGTGAGGAATGCGAAGAGAAGAACTGAGCTCAGGGAGATTGCCAGAATTGCGAAGAGCAGGGCTATCACTGGCACTATGGTTCTCAGGTACATTGTTCTCGCGTTCATTTTCGAGATTCTGCTCGGAATGAACGCCACGCCAATCAGACCCGCTACTATCGACACCGCCACCGCGTCCCCGGCTACGCTCTCGAGACCTGCGGACCTGAGAGCCGGTTGAAGCCACGTGGCGAGGTTGTCGAAAGCGGCCACCCCAAGCCCGAGAAGGGTGCCGATCACCCAGAGGTCCCTCCTCCTGAGGACGGTGCCCAGGCCCACTTTCACTCCGATAGCGGAAATCTCCGGGAGTGCTGAAATGCTCGCGATCATCATCACTGCACCCGCCGTGGAGATGGCTGCTGCTGGAATCGAGAGGAGCTTGATTCCGCCAGCCTGATACAGCTCAACTCCCGCGATCAGGGCAAAGATGGTGCCGAGGTACATCGAGAGGCTGAAGACGGAAACGAGGAGTGCCCTCCTGCTCTCGTCAATTCTCGTGGCGAGAGGGACGAATGCGTTAAGCAAGAAGGGCTGACCTATGGCCCCGAAGAGCTGGCATGCGAGGAGCCAGTAGTAGGAGTGGAGATTCAGAAGTCTTCCCGCCCCGGCGAGGAACGTCAGAAACGTGCCGAAGAGAAGCCAGAGCCTGAAGTTTCTGTCCAGCAGAATGCCTGAAGGGACTGTGAGAAGCAGGAAAAAGAGCGGGTAGGTGACGGCCAGATAGCCCACAAGCTCCACTGACGTGCCGAGTTCTCCCGCAACGTGAGTCACGACGGGCGAGAAGGTTGCCCACACGGCCTGAGAGGCAAAGACTGTCAGGATGAATCCCGCGATGAGGGCGGGCCCCCTCAACTGTACCACCCTACAACTATCTGCTTCACGATCTCCTCGGCCACCTCTGGAGGTACGCCCTCGAGGAGCACGGGAACGATGCTCGAGTCGATCCTGCCATCCTCGAAGTCCCTGAGGATGGATGAGAATTCTCCTCTCTGAGCGAGCTCAATCATGCTTTCGAGGCTTATTCCGCTCTTCACGCTAACGCATTTACCTGCATCTTTCAGAAACTCGTCCGCCACGCTGTCGTGGACTGGTGAGAGGGTCAGGTGAATGTTTGGAGGGACGCCGTAGTCTGCAAGCCCCTTCTGGAGGTGGAAGTGCCAGCCCCTCTCCCTCATGGCCGTGACGAAGCCGAGCAGGTCGACATCCTCGCTGGACATCGCGAGAACCGTGGACTCGACCGGGGCTATCGGCTCGAACCCGAGGTTCCTGAGGCCACCCAGCATCTTCCTCCTCGCCGAGAGTATCCTCCTCGCGAGCTCAAGGTAGCCATCCACTCCGAGGTGTTTCGTCACAGAAAATGCCGCAGCAAGAGGTCCCACGGACCTCGTGGACAGCACGGCTGTGTTCACGAATATGTAACCCGGAGAAGTCACGTCCACGTACATGGAGTGCTTCTTTAGCTCCTCGTTTCTGAAGAGCACCACGGAGGCACCCTTTGGAGAGTAACCGTACTTGTGGGCGTCCATTGAAATAGAAGTGACGCCATCAACTCTGAAGTCGAATCTCGGGACTTTCTCTCCGAGCTTCTCGAAGAAGGGCAGCGCGAATCCACCGAGACATGCGTCCACGTGAAGCAAAGTGCCCGAGTCCAGTGAGAGGTCGGCCACATCCTCAACCGGATCTACAGTGCCGTAGGGCCAGTTTGGTGCAGACAGAGCAATCAGGGCCGTATTCCTGCCAACCGCCTCCTTCAGCTCCTCCACGTCAGCTTTCCTCTCCCCATCTATCCCCACCCTCCTCACCTTCAGCCCGAGGTAGTGGGCGGCCTTGTAGAATGATGGGTGAATCGTTACCGGCACCACGATCTCGGGGACCTCAGAGCTCCCGTGCCTTTTCCTGAAGTAATCCCTCGCGGCCTTGACCGCGAGCATTATGCTCTCCGTCCCTCCGTAGGTGTAGCTTCCAACCACGCCTTCTCCAGCGTTCATAAGCCTCTTGCAGAAAGAGACGAGCTCTTTCTCGAAGTATATCGCGCTCCTGAAGACGGTGAAGTCCAGTATGTTTTTATCGTAGAACCTGAGCAGCGCCTCCCTGGCGACTCTCTTGAGCTCATCGTCGCCGGTTTCGTATACGTAGGCAAACAGCCTGCCCGTATAGGGGTTGAGGTCCTGCTTCTCAATCTCTGCAAGAAGTTCGAGAACGTGTGTCATGAAAAATGCTGATAAATTTAGGATAAAAGGTTTGTCCAGATGGGTGTGCATTCCTGCGCATAACTCTTGAAGACCGCATGTTCAGGCCCATGGTGGAGCGGACCAGAACCAGTAAGGCTTCAAAATCCCGGAAAGCAAAAAAGTGAAAAAACAGCGTCCAGGAGGTTAAAAACACGGTGCGAGGTGAGGGATCGGTTGAGGGTGAGGTGTCACGGAAACAGCGGCGGATAGTCCAAGCCCGCCCTCTCATCCAGCCCGAACATCACATTCATGTTCTGCACGGCCTGACCGCTCGCCCCCTTCACCAGGTTGTCTATTGCAGACACGACAACGACTCTGTCCCTCCCCCTGTTCAGCGAAATGTCCACGAAGTTGCTGCCCCTGACGTGGCTCAGCCTCACGCTCTTCTGCATCCTGACGAAGTAACAGCCATCGTAGAAACTCCTGTAAACCCCCTCAAGCTCCTCCTGCTCGAGCTCCCCCCTGAGGAAGACGTGGGCGTTTGTCAGTATCCCCCTCGAACCCGGGAACACCTGTGGCGTGAAGGATATGCGGATGTCCTCCTGAAACCTCCTGAGCTCCTGCTCCATCTCGTAGTAGTGCCTGTGCTCGGTGATCTTGTAGGGCACTATGGCCTCGTGGAGGTTCGGGTAGTGTGTGAACTCCGTCGGACTCGCTCCGGCCCCGGTTATACCGCTCTTAGAGTCGAAAATTACCCTCTCAACGAGCTCGAGCTCCGCAAGGGGGGCGACTGCAAGTATCGCACCAGTGGGGTAGCACCCGGGGTTTGCGACGAGTTTGGCGTCCCTTATCTCGTCTCTGTGGAGCTCTGTAAGACCGTAAACCGCCTCGATGTACGCCTCGTGCTCCCTCCCGTAAACCTCCTCGTACTTCTCCCTCGAAAGCCTGTAGTCTGCGGAGAGGTCGATGACCCTGACTCCCGCATCATACAGCTCCGGTACGTACCTCATCGCCTCTCCGTGAGGGACCGCTGTGAAAACGACGTCGCACTCTGAAAATACCTCAAAGTCCGGCTCCACGAACTCGAGGTCATAAAAACCTTTGAGGTGAGGGTGAACCTCCCACACTTTCCTCCCCTTCTCCTTCCTCGAGCTGACAGCCACCACCTCAGCCTCCGGATGCTTTGCGAGTATCCTGAGGAGCTCCGATCCGGTGTAGCCAGTACCTCCGATTATTCCCGCCTCGATCATTCCTCTCACCCCCTCTCGAATTTTCTCAGCCCCATTATGGATCGAAGGGCGAGCTCCTTCTCGTGCGCCACGTGCTCGACCATGTCCCTGTAAACCAGCTCCTTTATGTACCTCACGGAGGGTCCGTCAAGCTTTTCTGCCAGCTCCTTCGCATCATCAAGCGTCCCGAACCTCGACACGATCCCGAGGTCAAAAGCTTCCTTAGCATCAAACCTCTCCGCAGAAAAGAGGAGTTCAAGTGCTCTCTTAAGACCCACCGTTCTCGGAAGGAGGTACGAGACACCCATGTCGGGAGCGATTCCGAGCTTCGCAAAGCCCGTAGAGAAAACGGCGTTTTCCTCAGCCACTATCGCATCACACGCGAGGGCGATGCTGAAGCCCGCACCAAGAGCATAGCCCTTAACGAACGCCACAACTGGCCTTGGATAGCGGCATATGTCGAGGATGAAACTGTTCGCGAGATCTGCAAACTCGAGGATCTCGCTCCTGCTCGCAACTCCGACGTAGTTAACATCTATTCCGGAGCAGAAGCTCGGCTCCCCGTAGATAACCACCGGATTCTCACAGGACTTGAACTGCTCGTAAACGTCCTTCAGGTGGTCGAGGTTGAGAGCGTTGTGCTTCTCCGGCCTGCTGAATGTGACGACGTCAACAGCCATGCAGGCTGTTGGCAGGGAGAATAGAAAAAGTTTTGTCTTTCAGACGTACCTCGAATAAATCGTAGGGAAGAGCTCGTACCTGCCTGGCAGTGCGAGGGCGGCGTTGTACTCCTCCATGAAGTTCGCGTCGGTGCTCAGGTCGAAGTACGTCATGAGCTTTGCCATCGTCTAGGCAAGCTGCCTCTTCTTCCTGGACGTCAGGGCGAGGTATGCTCCGGCGAGAGATCCGTTCCCTATCTGCCTGACCTCGGCATTCGGAAGCTCGGGGAAAAGCCCGATGATCACAGCGTTCTCGAAGTTTATGTAGTAACCGAAGCCCCCTGCGATGTAAAACCTGTCAACGTCCGCGGGGGTTATGCCGGCCTTCCTTATCAGCACCGCAATTCCAGCACAAACCGCAGCTTTCGACTTTATCAGCGTGTCTATGTCGTTCTGGGTGAGGACAATGTCCTCCCCCGTTTCCGTCTCATCTCCCTCAACGACCACGAACTCGTAGCCGTCCTCGC
Source organism: Geoglobus sp. (assembly GCF_054018175.1). Lineage (NCBI taxonomy): Archaea > Methanobacteriati > Methanobacteriota > Archaeoglobi > Archaeoglobales > Archaeoglobaceae > Geoglobus > Geoglobus sp. Next base: position 16,420 of record NZ_JBPLZQ010000110.1, on the reverse strand, counting down.
CCCTCCTGACCCTCGGGTGCTTAGTGTCGAGGTTTCCCTGAAAGTCCACGATTCCGTTTTTGAGCAGTTCCGCCAGCAGGTCTATGAGCCCGCTGCCGCATATGCTCCTGGGTTTCTTGCTGCCAATGACCGTGTACCTCACCTCTCCATCCACAATCTCCACGTGATCTATCGCCCCCTCCACAGCTCTGCTGCCGTGCTTTATCTCATACCCCTCAAACGCCGGGCCACTTGCAACGCTCGTGGATATCGCCCATCCCTCACTGCCCAGCACGATCTCCCCGTTAGTGCCGAGATCGACCATCAGCGATAGGTAGGGAGAGTCGACCACGCCGCTCGCGAGGACGTCCCCCACTATGTCTCCCCCAACGTACCTGCCAACCGGCGGCAGTGCGAAGACCTGCGCATTCTCGTTTACCCTGAGCCCGAGTTTTGAGGCTGGGGCTGTGTACCCCCTCTTCTCCACCCTCACGTTCGATGATCTGAAGAGGTAGTTGATGTCCATGCCGAGGAAAAAGTGAGTCATCAGGGTGTTTCCCGCCGCAACGACATCGTATATCCTCTCGGGAGACGAGTATCCCTCAAGCAGCCTGTCAATCAGCTTGTTTACTGACTCCACCACGGCCTTCTGCAGTATCTCCAGCCCGTCCTTTCTGCTGAAGACGAACTCAACTCTGGACAACACCTCCTCACCGTAAATTATCTGACCGTTGTAGTCCGAGGCTATGTTCACCACACTTCCAGAGTTCAGATCAACGAGAGCCGTGACGAGGGTGGTCGTGCCTATGTCTATCGCCAGCCCGTAGAACTCGTTCCTCGTATCCCCCTCCTCAACCGCGATCACCTCATTACCCCTCAGAACGAGCGTCAGATCGCCGTCCTCAACGTCGGGAGAGCAGGACAGACGGTAACCCTTACCCGAGATTACCTCAGGGAGAAAGGCGTCAGCGTAAAACTCCTTTCTGACGTCGGGCTGGAGCTCACTTCCCTAGACGATGAAGTCATTCAGAATCTGCTGCTTTTCGAGCCTCGACTCAAGAGGGATGTACACCTCCGCATCGCTCATTAAGTAGGTCTGACATGCAAGTACGACTCCTTTCTCCCTCTCCTTTCTGGAAACGAACTTCTCGTGCGGTTCAGGGTTAATCTCGTACTCCCCGTTCCTGACTATGACCCTGCATTTCCCGCAGCTTCCCTTGCCACCGCACAGGCTCCTTATACCTTCACCAACACTCTGAGCAATTTCGAGAATGGATTTTCCCTTTTCAGCCTCCGCTCTCTTTCCTGAAGGAAGAAAAACGACCTTTACCATCAAACAGAGAAATCCGCAAAAATTATTTATTAATTTTCCCGAAAAGGATAGTATGGGAATTGCAATAATTTATAATAAAGATATGGCGTCAGAGTGGTTTGGTGCGTCAAAGAGGTTTTTCGGCTTTAGAGAGAGGCACATCTCCTCAGAAATCACACCTGACGATTACATTCTCAGGTTCCACACCCCGGAGTACCTCGAGAAGGTCAGGAACACCCCTTTCTTCAGGCCGGCTTACGAGTCCATAAAGTGCGTGCTCAGGTCCGCGGATGAGGTGGAGGAGCACGACGTCGTGATAGTTCCGACGGTCGGCACGGGCCACCACGCAGAAAAGGACAGGTGGAGGGGATACAGCTTCTTCAACGACCTGGCGATACTGATCGAGAAGCTGAAGGAAAATGGGTACGAAAAGATAGCAGTCCTCGAAACCGACACTCACCACAGCGAGTCCTACAGGGTCTGCGACGCCAGGTTCTTCTGCATTTCCGGAGAGAACAAGTGCAGAGACGTGGTGGACATGAAGTGCAGGATTTCCCGCAGCACAGAGCCGGATGAATACCTGAGCAGATTTGCCGAGGTTGTCGAAGGAATAGCTAAGGCGAAACCTGACGTGGTTGTGTGGTACCTCGGCCAGGACCTGCACGTCAGGGAGTACTCCGAGGGGAACCTTGATGGGCGCGCTCTGGAGGAGATGATAAGGGCTTTCCTCTCTATCCCCGGTAAGAAAATAGTCCTGCTGAGCTCGGGGTCGAGAGAGGACGTTTTCGAGGAAATAATTTCCTCGTTCAAGAAGTACTGCTGACCCACAGTTTTTTACAGCCCCGCAACAAACCAACAGATTTATAACGAGAAGCTTCTCATTTTTGAGAAGATGATCGATGCACTCAAGAAGCTCGCACTGATGAACGCCACAAGGAAGGTCGTCAAGCTGAGCTCAAAGGAGTTCGCCGAAAAGATAGATCAGAGCCTTCAGACTGCTGCGAGGAAGCTGAAGGAGCTTGAAGACAACGGACTAATTGAGAGAATACTCGACAAGGACGGGCAGTACATAGTGATAACCGAGAAGGGAAAGGAGCTGCTCTACAGGGAGTACCTCGACCTGAAGAAGATTTTCGAGGGGGAGGACAAGGTGTGCATAAAGGGAAAGGTCGTCAGCGGAGTCGGTGAGGGCAAGTACTATGTCAGCCTCGACGGCTACAGGAAGCAGTTCGAGGAGAAGCTCGGCTTCACGCCCTTTCCGGGAACTCTGAACCTCAAGATCCCAAAGGAGCAGATGTACTTCAGGAGAATGCTGGACGAGGAAGATGGAATTCTCATCGAGGGGTTCAGGACCGAAGACAGAACGTTTGGCGAGGTCAAGGCCTTCAGATGCAGGATCGACGGAGTCGAGGGGGCTGTTATAATGCCGAAGAGGACACACTACAGCAAGGACGTGCTCGAGGTTATCGCCCCAATCAGCCTGCGGGACAGGCTGGGGCTTGATGATGGTGACGAGGTTGAGGTTGAGGTGCTGCTATGATTGAGGAGGCGATGAAAGCATTCAGGAAGGGGGCGCCCGTTCTGATCTACGACTTCGACGACAGGGAGGGCGAGACGGACATAGCCATCCCCGCTGTCAGCGTCGAGCCCGAGGACGTTGCGATGATGAGAACGGACGGTGGAGGACTCATCTGCGTGTCAATCCCATTCAGCGCGGCGGAAAAGCTTGGACTCCCGTTCATGCACGACATACTGAGCTTTGCGGCCCGAAAATTTCCTCAGCTCGAGGGAATTGCGCATTTCGACATAAGCTACGACTCCCGCTCATCTTTCAGCCTCTGGGTAAACCACCGCGACACGTACACGGGCATAACCGACGTGGACAGGAGCCTGACGATAAGGAAGGTCGGGGAGGCTGTTGAGAGTGTTCTGAGCGGTGAAGACTTCGACTTCGGCAGGGAGTTCAGGAGCCCGGGGCACGTGGCGATTCTGAAAGCCTCTCAGAGACTCGTGTACGAAAGGGTTGGACAGACAGAGCTGAGCATAGCCATAGCGGAGCTCGCTGGCATCACTCCGGCCGTTGCAATATGCGAGATGCTCGACGAGAAGAGCGGGAAGGCGCTGTCGAAGGAGGACGCTATGAAGTACGCGGCCGAATACGACATCCCCTTCGTGGAAGGTAAAGAGGTCGTGGATTACTACAAAAAGAGGTCTGGAGAGGTGAAAATAAGAGTCTAAACCTTTCCTTTCAGCAGCTCCCTTCCCTTTTCAACGACTATGCTGACCGGAGTCGGCATCTTCTGCCCTGCTCTCTTCAAAGCCTCTTTCGCAACCTCAAAGTGCTCCGGTTTCGTCCAGATGCTCATTATCCTCGTCCCCGGTCTCACCCTTGCAGCAAGCCCCACCGGCTTTCCGAAGGCCTTCCTCATACCCTGCGAAATTCTGTCCGCTCCTGCACCTGTGGCCATCCTGTGCTCCCTCAGAACGTGGTGCGGGTAAATCCTGACCTTGAGGAAGTAGTTGCTCGAACCAGCCCTCCTTGCGATGTACTTGTTGGCAGCAATTCTCGCAGCTTCCAGGGCAGTGTCCCTTACCTGAACAGCCTCTTTTGCGACAAGGGTGAGCATGACGGGGAATTCAGCCTTCTTATTGCCCATCTCGAACTGTCTGAGCCTTGTACCCGGTGCACCGTCAATGTACTCCTTCCTGGTGTAGGGCCTCTCGAGTCTCCTCCACATCCTCGCTGGTTTCCTCGCCATAGTGGTGAGGGTAGTGGAAGGGTATTTAAGTTTAACCTGAATGTGTAAAACCGGATGTCCCAGGATTTAAAGGAATCTTGAAGGGGTGAACACCCTCAATCCATCTACCATCTATACCCACCAGAATTATTCTTCGGAGAATAGTTACATAATGAACGCTGTAACTGCATCAACCGGGTCAAACCCCTTTCACAGCGATTGCAGAAATCATCAGCGGAAACCTCCTCCTGATCTCAAGTTTCTCGGCATTTTCAAGACTTTCAAAAAGCGACCTGAACCTATCGAAACTCAGACCGTGCCCTATAAATCCCTCCTTTCTCGCATCCAGAATGTAAAGCACACCTCCTGACTTCACCATCCTCCACAGATTCTTCAGCCCCTTTTCCGGATTGTTCCAGTGATGCAGGGAGAAGGTGGAATAAACCACGTCAAACTCGCCGAAGTAATCGCTCTCCACATCTCCAGTCCTGAATTGCACATTAACGCCCGTGTTTCTCGCCCTTTCCCTTGCAATCGCTATCATATCTTCAGAGAGGTCAAAGGCTGTAACATTCACCCCAAGCTCCTTCGCAACCCTCACGGCGAGAATTCCGGGCCCGCAGCCAGCTTCCAGATATTTTCCTTTCACCCCCAGCCTCTTCAGATCCCTGATCGCATGCCAGTAGAGAATCGACGATACCCTGCTAACAGCCTTATCGTACCTCCTCGCACCCTCACCTTCAAATTCTTCGAACTTTTCGAGAATGCCCATTGAAAGAAGAAATTCGTGAATGGATAAATTACTTTTGAAGAGGTTCATCCACCGCATTTACTGTAAAGGGTAATGTTCTTCCTAAGGACTTCTCCATTTTGGAGTAGTTCATAAGCCGTTTGCGGGGAAATTACCCTCACGTATCCAGCATATTCCAGCTTCCTCCATACCTTTACAGGGTCGACGACCGCTCCGTTTTCCCCGATGAACACTGCATCTCTCCACCCGACCCAACAACCAGAGATCGTTGTTGATAGAGGGTTCTGTACAGGAGAGTTTTGGAAAGACACGGTTTTAGTTACAGACACGAGACCTTTGGAACAAGAAATGCGGTAAAAGGGTTCTTCTCTCTGATGATGACCAGACTGAGAAGATCTTTAACACAATTTCCTTCAGGACTTCCTTCGAATCTGTTCAGAGCTGGCCGGAGAGTTCTGCCATGCCGTATAATCCGAAGAGGTGGTTTTTCCGACAGTCCCTTCAACCACATCGCAAGTATTAAATACACTCCCCCTCATGCCGCATCTATGGCAAGATTCCCAGAGGCTGAAGCAAGACTCTTCAACGTCAAGATATGCATGAGGTGCAACGCAAGGAATCCCATAAAGGCCAAGGTCTGCAGAAAGTGCGGATACAAGGGTTTGAGGCCAAAGTCAAAGGAGAGGAGAGGGAAGTAATCATATCCTGTTTTCTTTAACATACTCGTATATCCCCTTTATCGTGTTCCCGATGAAGTAGTTCTCTCTGCTCCTGACATCCTCATCGAGCTTTTCGTAGTTCGCAAACCTTGCATCTCGCCCGAGCAGCTCCTTTACAACGCCATCCCTAACACTCTCGAAATTTTCGCCGGTCGTGCAGCAGATTGCATCCGTAACAGCATCAACCCACATCATGAGCTGCTTTTCAGCATATCTCGCCACGTCCCGGCTGCTATCATGAAGTCCAAAGTGGCCGAAGCAGACTCTCAGGTCTCCCAGCTCTTTCAGCTTCCTGATCGAGTCGTTGGCAACCTCGTATATGAACTTCGGTGGCGTGGCTGGCCGCTGGTATATTTCGTCCTTTATCGCGTGGAAGACCCCAAGAGCCTCGCCCGCGAACAGGTAATCCTCTATGACGTAGCTCTGATGATGTACTGAATGCCCGGGGGTTGGGATGATTTCAATCCCGTCAGGAGACTCGGTAAACCTCGATTCATCAACGGGGGTTATCTCCCCGTACGCTCTTGCGATGTCCCCGAGCACCTTGAGGCTTCCCATCCAAAGCCTATCCGGATTTATCAGATGTTCCCTGCCCCTATCACTGACCAAAACCTTGGCCGTGTCAAAGTGCCTCAAAAACTCCCCCACTCCCCCGGCATGGTCTATGTGTATGTGCGTGAGAAGGACGTAATCCACCCGCCTGATTCCGATTTCGTGGAGTGACTTCACGAGCACATCAACCGTGCTCTTCGGGCCCGGATCAACCACGGCAACGAAGTCCCCCAGGTAAACCCACGAGCTTATGAAGTTTCTGAAACCCCGGATCTTCTGCGGAAGGTCAATCAGAAAAAGATTGTCTCTGAACCTGTAAATGTTCATGGGTAGAGTGGAGAATCAAACTTTGAAAAGCTTTGTGATTTTATCACCTCATGAGAAACAGTAATAAGCCAGTTCGCTCCAAGGAGATTTGTGGACGTGAGAGTAACTAAGAGTGATGTGCATGGAAAAGTTCGGGCCCCACCCTCAAAGAGCTACACCCACAGGGCCTTTTTCGCCTCCTCGCTTTCAAAGAGGAGCGTGGTGAAAAATCCTCTGTTAGCAGGTGACACGCTCTCTACCCTGCGGTCCTGCGTTAAAATGGGGGCGGCAGTTTCGAAGAAGGCCGGAAACATCTACTTCAGGGGGACTGAGGAGATAAAGTCCGGATACTACAACGCTGAGAACTCCGGCACGACCCTCAGAATACTCATGTCCCTGCTCAGCACGAGTGGAAGGTTGTCGATACTCGATGGGGATGAATCTCTCCGAAAAAGGCCCAACACCGAGCTCGCCCGCGCAATCGAATCCCTCGGTGCAGAGATACGGGGCGGCAATGATTTTACAGCTCCCCTGAAAGTGAGGGGCCCGATCCGGGGAGGGGAGGTCAGGATCTCCGCGGCAAGCTCGCAGTTCATCACGTCGCTTCTCTTTGCACTGCCCCTGCTTGAAGATGAATCGGCAATAATAGTTGAGAGCGTGAAATCGAGACCGTACATAGACATAACGGTGGATGTTCTCGAGAGGAGCGGGGTTAAGGTAGAATGTGAGGGTCACGTTTATCACATATACCCGTCCGAATTTGATCTGAGAGAATTCACGGTTCCTCCGGACTTCTCATCGCTCAGCTACATCATATCCGCCGGACTGCTCGCCGGAAGAGTGGAGGTGGAGGGCGTTGTTGACTCAAGGCAGGGCGATCGCAGGTTCATCGAGGTCGTCAGATCGATGGGAGGAAGGGTTTCCTGGAGGGGTGACAGGGTCACGGCCGAGAGGTCTGAACTTGAGGGAATAGAGTTCGACGCCCGTGACACACCTGACCTCGTTCCCACGATAGCCGTGCTTGCCGCAACTGCGAGAGGCGAGAGTGTGATCTACAACGCAGAACACCTGAGGATAAAGGAGACTGACAGGATAAGGACTGTGGTCGAAAACCTGAGGGCTCTTGGAGTTCACGCAAGAGAGAGGAGGGACGGCATTGTCATTCGGGGAGGTAGCGTGGGCAGAGGAGTGGTTGACAGCTTTGGCGACCACAGAATAGCCATGGCTTTCTCGCTCCTCGGCCTTATTGGGGACGTGACAGTTAAGAATGCCGAGTGTGTTGGCATCTCATACCCCTCATTTTTCAGAGACCTGGCAAAAATTGGTGCGAGGGTTGAAGTGGTATGACTGGCAGCTCTTTTGGAAAGGTTTTCAGGGTCACGACCTTTGGCGAGAGCCACGGAACAGCCGTGGGATGCGTTGTGGATGGATGCCCTGCTGGAATAGAGCTCAGCGAGGAAGACATCAATCGCGAGCTGATGAGGAGGAGACCCGGGGGAAGGTTTGCCTCGCCGAGGAGGGAAAGGGACGAGGCGAGGATACTCTCGGGAGTCTTCGAAGGTGTCACTCTTGGAACGCCCATCGCGATCGTTGTCGAGAACAGAGACGTCGATTCGAAGTCGTACGAGAGCATAAAGGATCTCGCAAGACCGGGGCATGCGGACTACACGTACTTCGCCAAGTTCGGGATCAGGGACTGGAGAGGCGGGGGAAGGGCATCGGGCAGAGAGACAGTCGGGAGAGTCGCTGCCGGAGCTGTTGCAAAGAAGGTCCTCTCCAAGTTCGGGGTGCGCATTTACGGATTTTCTCGGGAGATAGCCGGGGTCAGAGCGGAGGTCGAGGGAGACATCGAGGAGATCTTCGAAAGAGCGGAAAAGAGCGAGATCCGGTTTCCAGATGCAGAAAGGGAGAGAGAGGCCATAGCACGAATAGAGGATGCAAGGAAGGAGGGTGACAGCGTTGGAGGTATCGCGGAGGTTGTGGTCAGGGGCGTACCCGCAGGAGTTGGTGAGCCGGTCTTCATGAAGACCGACGCTTATCTCGCGTACGCCCTGATGAGCATTCCCGCCGTCAAAGGAGTCGAGATAGGAGCGGGATTTGACGCTGCGAGAGTGCTCGGCAGTGAGATGAACGACGAGATGTATGCTGAGAAGGGGCGCATGGGTTTCCACTCCAACAACGCGGGAGGAGTTCTCGGAGGGATAACCACCGGTCAGGACATCGTAATCAGGGTTGCGATCAAACCAACTCCGAGCATATCGAAGAAGCAGAGAACCGTGAACCTGAAGAGCCTCGAGAACGTTGAGATAAGTGTCAGGGGAAGACACGACCCGTGCATAGTTCCAAGGGCCGTTGTGGTGTGCGAGGCGATGGTGGCGATAGCCTTGCTCGACCTGATGATGATGCAGGGCATTGTGCCGAGGTTCTTCGGCTAATATGCCTTCCAGACCTCTTCAATCAGCTTCAGGTGTCTGTCCTTCTCTTTTGACAGGAACTCCAGACACGGAATGACCTTCTCGGCAATCCCCTTTTCTATCGAACCCTCTATTTCAGCTCTCTTCACGTCCTCGAGCAGGTACCGGTAGTAGTCCCTCAGAACTACCTTCACTTTCCTCAGGATTGCCGCTTTCTCCGCGTAGAACATCTCCTCGAAGTTGTACTTCCCGTGGGCCGATGGCTCGGGGACCCTGCCGCCCTTGAGCACCTTGAGGCACTCAATGAGCCTCGACTTGTGGCACTCAGCATCTCTCAGCAGGTTGTACAGTATTTTCCTGCCTCCCTCGTCATCCTCTGTCATAAAGAGTTTCAGCAGCGTGTTTACGTTTATCTCCTCCATATTTATTGCCTTCTCAATCAGGCGAGCAAGTACCGCCTCGTTTATGTAAACCCCACTCCCGGACATACAAAATATGCATTGATTTCTGGTAATATAAATAGTTTACTTCACCCATTTCCAGCACCTTGCAACCTTTTCATACGCTATGTGATATAAAAAAGATAGAAATAAAGGAATCTTTAAATTTTACTGCCACGATTTGGTTTTCTGCCAAAGCCGGAAATCCGGATCCGCACAGAGGACCTACAGTAATGCCTCAGCTAAAAAACTGTCAAAAAATCCGGTTTTAGTCTGTACGATCGCAGAATTTACCATACATAGTAAAACAGAAAGTACACGGTTGCCGTGCTTGCAATCAGGAACGGAACGGACATTCTGTGGTAGACTCTGAGAAATTCCGCACCCCCGGTAATCCTGTAGGTTATCAGGTTCGCAAATGACGCCAGCAGAACGCCGTTCCCACCGATGTTCACTCCAACGGCGATGGCGGCATAGTCTCTGCTGGATCCCAACATTATGACTGCGGCTGGAACGTTGCTGACGAACTGCGAGAGGACGACAGACGAAATAAACGCTCCTGCCCCGGTGAGGTCGGCGGTGAAGGCAACTGCGTCCGTCAGCACTCCCAGATCCACGAACATTAAGGCAAACAAGGCCACCAGAGCCCAGTCGGCGGATGTCAGGGAACGCCTGTGGAAGAGGGCGTAAATGGCAACGACGACCAGAACAAACCAGTAAGCTCTGAATTCAAGAGCGAGTACAAGCACCGTGAGCATCGCCACCGAGCAGACTGCGAGAGCTGTGTTGGTTTCGTGAAGTCTCCCGCGAGCGATGATTTTCCGTGAGGATGTTGTAGCCAGAATCAGGACCAGAAGTATTCCTGCCTGCACGATGACAACTTTCAGCATATTATCGACAAACCTCAAAAAGGATACCCCCCACAGATGCCATATCAGGATGTTCTGGGGGTTTCCGATGGGGGTCAGGGTTGAGCCAACGTTTGCAGAAATTGTTTCAAGCACAACTGCCCTTTTCACGTCAAGCACCTCTCCAAGAGTTAGCGTTAGGGGCACCACAACCAGTATGGCCGCGTCGTTTGTCACTACAGATCCGAGAGCAGCGGAGAGCATGCAGAGCTTTATCACGAGCTCCCTTTCGGTAGAAGATCTGTCGACCATCACCTCCGCGAGTCTTGAGAGGTACCCGCTTTCCCTCAAACCCGAGGTGACCACAAGGAGTCCGGCGAGACTTATGACTGTTCTCCACTCCACATACTCCGGATACGTCGGAATTCTGTCAGGATACATCACGCTCAGGACAACCAGCATCGCTGCGAATATCGCGAGGGGGGCGTTTCTGCCACGGAGGTTCACCACAGTGGGAGGTATCAACGGGATAAATCCTTTGCGCCGTACGGCAATGCCAGAAAATAGTGAAGCGAAAACAAAGGAGATCAGTGCTCCGGCCGGGATTTGAACCCGGGTCGCCGGCTCGAAAGGCCGGAATGATTGGCCGGGCTACACCACCGGAGCCCAATCATAGCCAGTTCAAATTCAGTTTATAATACTTTTGCCCTGCCGACAACTGCAAAGCTCCTTGAAGGCCAACGGATGCCTGAAAACTTATAAAGAATTGAAAGCAAATGAGAATCTGGTGGTAACGTGAGCGAGGCAAAAGAGATTGTGATAAAGATGTGCGAGCTCCAGAACAGCTCGGAGGATATAAAGAAGGAGCTCGCTGGCTGGAGCGGGGTGGTTCAGTACAGACTTGGCGACGAGGAGTTCTACGTCGTGTACAACGAGGACGGGTCGTGCGAATTCGGCGAAGGTGTGCACGAGTCGCCCAAGTTTACGGTCATAGCTCCCCCCGACTACTGGGCGTCCGTGCTCAAAGGGCAGGAAGACCCGATAATGGGATTCATGATGCAGAAATACAGGATTGAGGGCAACATAATGGAGGCTCAGAGGCTTGCCGGAATCCTGAAGAAGTTTGCCGGGAAGCTATAACTATTTTTTGACAGAAAACATAATGATTGAACGTTTTAATTTTGAAAACCCCCTTATAACGGTTTCTATTTGAGAACACGACGATCAGAATGAGTCTTCGCGGAAAAACCGAAAGTTTTATACATTTTTTCAACTATAATCAAACATGCTGGCTGAAAATCTTCTAACCGACGAACAGAAGGCAATTAAGGAAGCGGCGAGAGAATTTGCCGAGAAAGAGTTTCCGAATTATTCTGAGGAATGTGACAGGGAGGAGAAGTTCCCGTTTGAGCTGTGGAAGAAGGCTGCCGAGCTTGGGTTCATCGGCATGAGCATTCCCGAGGAGTATGGCGGACAGGGAATGGGGATCCTGGACACCTGTCTCGTCGTGGAGGAGTTCTGGAGGGTTGACGGCGGGCTTGGAATGATAATGGCCTCCACGTTTGGCTCGGAGCAGATTCTGATGTTCGGCAGCGAGGAGCAGAAGAAGAAGTACCTGCCGCCCCTGGCCCAGGGCAAGGCGATTTGCGCGGCATGCTACACCGAACCCGTAGCAGGTAGCGATGTCGCTGGAATAAAGACGAGGGCTGACAGGGATGGGGACGAGTACGTGATAAACGGAACCAAGATGTTCATCACAAACGGTACCATCGCCGACTACTACATAGTCCTCGCCAGAACGGATCCAAACCCGCCGAAGAGGCACCTTGGCATGAGCGTTTTCCTCGTGGAGAGGGACACTCCGGGAGTTGAGGCGAAGAAGCTCACCAACAAGCTCGGAATAAGGGCGATTGATACTGCGGAGTTTGTGTTCAAGAATGTGAGGGTGCCGAAGGAGAATCTCATCGGTCAGGAAGGTCAGGGCTTTTACCAGACCATGATGTTCTTCAACGTAACAAGGATACCGGTTGCATTTCAGGCTGTGGGTCTTGCAACCGGAGCTTTTGAGCTCGCTTTCAACTACGCAAAGAACAGGGAACTCTTCGAGAGGAAACTGATTGACTTCCAGGCAACCCAGGAGAAGCTTGCCAGGATGAGGACCGAGCTTGAAGCTGCAAGACTGCTGGCATATCAGGCTGCATACTTCCAGGACAAGGTGGGCATGCCCGATCCGGGGCTGACGGCGATGGCGAAATATTATACTGCGAGAGTTGCCCAGGACATCGTTCACGAAGCCCTGCAGATTTACGGCGGTTACGGTTTCATGGGTGAGCAGGCGATATCGAGAATGTTCAGGGATGCGAGAATTCTTGAAATCTACGAGGGAACGAGAGAAGTTGAGCTGGAGGTCATCGCGAGGTCTCTGACAGGAAAGGTCCCATCTGTGCTTGGAAACGTGAGAAAGCACCCGTTCATGTAATCTCTTCCATTTTTTTGCTGAGAGCAATCCGTCACGCACGGTCGAGAGCTCTGCAGTGTTCAAATTCCACTGCACCGCCTCTTTTTCAGTAACACGCAGTAATAACATTTCCTAAGGATGAATAAGGCAATTGCGCGAAAAAGCGGAAACTTTTTTATCAATAATAATGAATGTTGGCAAAACATTTTACGGAAGGTGGTAGATTGAGGATGCACGAGTATCAGGCTAAACAGATTTTCAGACAGCACGGAATTCCAACGGCGAGAGGGGAGCTTGCCCTGAGTCCAGAACAGGTTAGGGAAATCGCGGAAAAGCTTGGAGGGAAAGTTGTGATCAAGTCGCAGGTTCTCGTTGGCGGAAGAGGGAAAGCTGGAGGGATAAAGCTGGCCAACAGCCCCGAAGAGGCTTACGAGCTTGCAGAGCAGATGTTCGGGATGGTCATTAAAGGGCACAGGGTTGAGAAGCTGTACGTGGAGGAGCAGCTTGAGATTGAAAGAGAGATATACGTGGGCTTCACGATTGACAGGGCGAGCAAGGGCTTTGCTCTGATTGTGAGCAGCGTGGGCGGGATGGATATTGAGGAGATAGCTGCGAAGCACCCTGACAGAATCGCGAGGGTTACCGTGGACCCAATCTACGGACTGTGGGACTACCAGATAAGGGAGGTCCTTTACAAATCCCGCATGCCGAGGGAGTACCACAGGGAGGTTACGAGGATAATAAAGGCACTCTACAGCATACTCGTCCACAATGAAGCAGAACTGACCGAGATCAACCCGCTTGTTATCACGAAAGACGGCAAGATTATAGCTGCGGATGCAAGGCTGAACATAGATGACAACGCACTCTACAGGCATCCAGAGCTGAAGGAGCTGAAGGATTACACGGAGGTGGATCAGACTGAGAGAATAGCCGAGGAAAAGGGCCTGAACTTCGTCAAGCTTGATGGCAACATTGGCGTGATAGCGAATGGTGCGGGTATGAGCATGGCGACGATGGATCTGATCTACCTAGAGGGCGGAAAACCGGCGAACTTTCTGGATGTCGGAGGTGGAGCGAGCAGTGAGGTTGTGAAAGAAGCGATGAGCATCATCCTGATGGATCAGAACGTGAAGGTCATCTTCATGAACATTTTTGGTGGAATCACAAGGTGCGACGAGGTTGCAAAGGGCCTGATCACGGCATTCTCTGAGATGGAGATTCCTGTGCCCGTCGTTCTCAGGCTTGCTGGCACCAACGAGGAGGAGGGCAGGAAGCTCATAGAGGAGTTCATAAGGGAGAAGGGCGTCGAGAGCATCTACCCCGTGGAGACAATGGAGGAAGGAGCCAGGAAGGCGGTTGAGCTTGCAAAGGGGGTGTGAATATGGCGATAATTATTGATGAAAACACGAAGGCGATAGTTCAGGGCATTACCGGCTCTCAGGGCAGGTTTCATGCGGAGAGGATGATTGCCTACGGAACAAAAATCGTTGGTGGTGTTACTCCCGGCAAGGGTGGAGGCGAAGTCCTTGGAGTTCCGGTCTTCGACACGGTTAAGGAGGCGGTTGAGGAGACCGGAGCGAATGCGAGTGTAATCTTCGTTCCAGCAGCCTTTGCCGGAGATGCGATAATGGAGGCAGTTGATGCTGGAGTTGAGGTTATTGTTGCCATAACTGAGGGAATTCCCGTTTACGATGAGCTGAAGGTTTACAGGAAGGTTAAGGCTGAGGGCAGGATTCTCATCGGCCCCAACTGCCCCGGAGTGATGAGCGTCGGGAAATCTCACCTCGGCATAATGCCGCCCCAGATATTCAGCGAGGGCAACGTTGGAATAGTCTCGAGAAGCGGGACCCTGACTTACCAGGTCGCGTACAACCTTACGAAGCTTGGAATCGGCCAGTCAACGGTCGTTGGCATAGGAGGGGACAGAATAATCGGCACAAGCTTCGTCGAAGTGCTTGAGATGTTCGAGAACGATGATCAGACGGATCTTGTTGTGCTCATTGGGGAGATTGGAGGTACGGATGAGGAAGAGGCTGCAAAGTTCATCGAAAAGCGCATGTCCAAGCCAGTTGTTGGCTACATAGCGGGCATAACTGCCCCTCCGGGCAAGAGGATGGGTCATGCTGGAGCGATAATTGAAGGTGGCAGGGGAACCGCAGAGTCGAAGATTAAAGCGTTAAACGAGGTTGGAGTGGAAGTCGGCAGAACGCCAATGGAGGTTGCCGAAATCGTGAAAAGAACGCTGAAGGGATGATTATGGAGGTAATCAAACACGATATAGTTATAATCGGTGCAGGTCTTGCCGGCCTCAGGGCAGCGATTGCTGCGGCTGAGAAGAGCAAAGAGGTCAGCATAGCCCTGATCTCCAAAACCTACCCGATAAGGTGCCACTCTGTCTGCGCTGAAGGTGGAACTGCAGCAGTTCTGAGAGAGGATGAGGGAGATAGCTTCGACCTGCATGGCTGGGATACCGTTAAGGGAGCAGACTTCCTGGCTGATCAGGATGCAGTCGAATTCTTCGTAAGGGAGATTCCAAAGGAAATCCTCAGGCTGGACAACTGGGGCTGCCCCTGGAGCAGGAGGGAAGATGGAAAGATTGCCCAGAGAGCTTTCGGAGGGCAGAGCTTCAACAGGACTGTTTTTGCTGCAGACAGAACGGGCTTTCATGAGGTGCACACCCTATATGAGCGAAGCCTGATGTATCCCAACATCGTCCGCTATGATGAATACTTCGTCACCAATCTGTTTATTGAGGATAACGCAGTCAAGGGCATTTCTGCAATCCACCTCAAGACGGGTGAGCTGGTGTTCTTCAACGCGAAGGCCGTGATTCTCGCAACGGGTGGTGCAGGAAGGCTCTACGGCTTCACGACCTACAGCCACCAGGTCACCGGAGACGGGCTTGCCATTGCATACAGAGCAGGAGTTCCCCTGAAGGACATGGAATTCGTGCAATTCCATCCAACCGGACTGATTCCGTCCGGAATATTGATGACCGAGGCGTGCAGGGGTGAGGGAGGTTACCTGAGGAACAGGAACGACGAGAGGTTCATGGAAAAATACGCGCCGGAGAGAATGGAGCTCGCCCCAAGGGATGTTGTCGCAAGGGCGATGTGGACGGAAATCATCGAGGGAAGGGGCTTTGAGGGTCCGTATGGCCCATACATCGCTCTGGACTTGACTCACCTCGGCGAGGAGAAGATCGAGGAGCGCCTACCTTTGATACGAGACGCTGCAAGGAAGTTTGCCGGAATTGATCCGGTGGAGGAGCCCATTCCAGTCAAGCCTGTCGCACATTACACGATGGGTGGAATTCATACAAACATGTGGACTGAAACGCCCGTCAGAGGACTTTACGCGGCAGGAGAGGTTGCGGCGGTGAGCATTCACGGCGCCAACAGACTTGGCAGCAACTCGACGGCAGAATGCTTGGTTTTCGGCAGGGTCGCAGGGGAGAAGGCGGTGGAATTCGTGAAGGGGAAGAGGTTCTCGGAGATAACGAGAGATGAGATGCTCGCAGAGGAAAAGAGACTATTCGACGAGTTCCTTGGCAGGAGCGGAGACGAAAATCCATACGAGATCAAAAAGGAGCTGAACGGGGTAATGGACAGGCACTTCTGGATATTCAGGACTGGTGAGGAAATGAAGGAGGGAATAAAGAAGATTCAGGAGCTGAAGAGGAGGTATGGGAATATCGAGATTGTGGACAAGAAGAGGGGCTTCAACACAGATTTAATGCAGGCCATGGAGATCGGCTTCATGCTCGATCTGGCTGAGACTGTTGCTGTTGGAGCCTACGCAAGAACTGAGAGCAGGGGGGCGCACTACAGGCTCGACTATCCGAAGAGGGATGATGAGAACTGGCTGAAGCACACACTCGCATACTACACCCCTGAAGGG